>DAIUKN010000039.1:0-11511 GCA_036848195.1 Bacteroidota bacterium | reverse complement strand
TACGCTCGCTCTTCCAGACTCTATTACCGGTCTTGTTTCCATGAGAAAGAATCGTCCCTTTCTAACTCGTACCGAATCGCCGGGCCAAGGTTTCGATTTGTTTTCGCAATAACGCATTTTCCTGGCTCAAATCCTTCAATTGGCCAGAAAGCTTCGAGATCATGATGCAGAACTGCACAGACATAAGCATGAGAAATATCAGCGAGCCAAAGAACAGCGTCGTGGTGGACGTGGTGGCGCCAATCCATTCCGTAATGGTTTTCAACCACGCATACTTGAACACTACGATGAACATCACTACACTCGTGACGAGCCAGATGACCGAATACTCCTCCCGCAGCCGGCGCCGCCGAACCATATCGATGACAAAGACGAAGACAGCAACCGATACCGCCAGGGAAAAAATCTGTTGACGTAGAGGCATGGGGAACCCCCAATTCACAAGGTTGGGGGCCGCGTCCTTTCAGGGCCCGGCCATTGTCGATTTGGTAACCTTCCGCGGCTTCTCCTTCTTCACCCCCGGGGCCGCTTCGTCAATGATCAACCGATTCCGGCGGTCGGCCCGCAACAGGGTCACGAAGATCGAGAGGAGCATTTTGAACAGGTAGTAGAGCGGTTTCCAGCCACTGTGCATGGACTTCCCGGTGGGGTTAGGGCACATTCGCACCGGCACCTCCCGGATGCGGAAGCCGGCTCGATGCAACGTGATCAGCATGTCGGCGTCGGGATAGTCGCAGGGGAAGACCTCGGTGCTGAAGAAGCGGATCACTCTCCGATTGAAAGCCTGGTAACCGGAAGTGGAGTCGGTTATCTGTTGTCCGATGAGCCAAGATACGAGCGTGCGGAAGAAACCCATGCCGACCCGCCGTACACCCGATGGCTCGTAGTTCCCGATCCCCAGGAAACGCGAGCCCAGCGCGAAGTCGGTCTCCCCAGCCATCACCGGCGCCAACAACATCGGGATGAAGGAAGGATCGTGCTGGCCGTCGCCGTCCATCTGCACGAGATACTCGTATTCCTGCGCCAGGGCATACTTGTACCCGGTCTGGATCGCCACCCCGTAGCCAAGGTTGAAGGGATGCGAGATCACTTCCGCCCCAGCCGCCATCGCTCCCAATCCGGTGTTGTCCCGGGACCCATCGTCGACGACCAGAACGTCATATTCCGGAACCGTCTCCCGAACCCCACGCACCACCTCACCAATGCGCGCGCCCTCGTTGTAGGCGGGAATGATAACGACAGTCCTCACCACGGTACCTTCTCCAGGGTTTCGTCCATCGTCAGAACAGTCGTGTGACCAGATCGTATGCTCGAGCCAGGGCCAGGGAAGCCGCTGCCGCAATCCCCGGGAACTTCACCCGGCGTGAGAGGACATCATCCTATTGGCATCTCATGTCCGTCGCTGACGCGGGATCGTGAATCACGCAACTCAAACAGGAACTCCGTTTGCGCAGAAAATACAGCCCATGATCCCCACGTTAACGATTTATGATACCTTTGTTGATACGCCATTGCGATGCATAACCGATGAAACATGGTAACGCCAGAGGAAATCTCATCCACTCCCAAATTCCTGGCGATGTAATACGGTAGATTCCATTTGCCTTTCCAAACTTGTTTCCCCCAGGGATACAATTGACCAGAGGAATCCTCTACCTTTGATGACAGAACCGGCCTCACCCCTTTTCTCGGTCATCATCCTTAATTGGAACGGTCGCCATCTTCTCGAGGAGTGCCTGGACTCGGTACTTACCCAGAATTATCGCGATTTCGAAACGATCCTCGTGGACAATGGCTCGAACGACGGGTCGGTGGAATTCCTCCGGGCCCGGTACGGAGATCAGATTCTTTTGGTCCCTCTTGACACGAATGCCGGCTTCGGTGCGGGGAACAACAGGGGGATGGAATCGGCCCGAGGGAAATGGGTGGTATTCCTCAACAATGATACGCAGGCGGATCCCCATTGGCTGGAAGCATTATCCAGCGCTGCGGGCAGACATCCAGACGTTGCGGTCTTCGCTTGCAAGGTGCTCAATTATTATCGCAGGGACGAAATCGACACGATGGGGCACCTTCTTTACCCGGATGGAATCAACCGCGGCCGAGGCCGACTGGAGAAAGATAGAGGACAGTATGACAGGGAAGAGGAAGTCTTCTTTCCCAGCGGGTGCGCAGCCGCTTTCCGGAAAGACCTGCTCGATGCGATCGGGGGGTTCGACGAGTCCTTTTTCGCGTACGGAGATGACACGGAGCTAGGGCTTCGGGCTCGTCTTTTTGGGGCACGTTGCCTGATCGTTCCAAGTGCGATCGTCTACCATAAATATTCGGCGACCGGCGGTACCTATTCGGAATTCAAGGTGTACCACGTGGAACGGAACCGGGTTTGGGTGCTCTTTAAATATTTCCCGCTGCGTTGGATTTTGGTGTCCCCGTTATACACCGTCGCAAGGATGGTGCACCACGCAACTGCGGCTTTGCGCGGGAAGGGCTTTTCGGGCAAATTCACGGAAAGTGGATCCGCGTGGGTCCTTTTCCGAACCGTCCTGCGGGCATACCGTGATGCATTCGCGGGGCTGCCGTCCGTTCTTGCCGGGCGCCGGAAAACCCGGCATCTGCGGAAGATCCCGGCCGGACAATTCACGGTATGGCTTCGGCGCTTCCGCCTGACCGCCAGGGAAGCGGCCTGGAAGGAATAACGAACCCACGGAACGATTCCGTCAGCAGCACCGCGCAATCCTCGTGAGATCCGCTTCGAATTCTTCCAGGATTCGATTTTGCCCGAAATATTTTGTCACGAATGCCCTTCCGTTTTCCCCGACGCGGTGGCGCAGGTTATCCTCCCCAAGGAGAGAGATCACCCTCGATGCAAAATCCTCCGGGGTGTCGGCGACAAACAATTCGTTGCCAGGCTCAGCGCGTATCCCTTCGTTCCCATAGGTCGTGGTGACGACAGGAACCCCGGCCGCCATCGCATCGAGAATCTTGACGATGATCCCGCCCCCAACCAAGATCGGCGCGACGAACACCGACGCCATCCCGTAGTATTTCCCGATGTCCTCCACAAAACCGGTGACCTGCACCAAGGGATCGCTGACACAGAGATCTCGCAATATTTCGGTGGGATTCCCACCGACAACCCAAAACTGGGCGGCAGGAAAATGGTTCCTCACGAGGGGGAACACCTTATGATAAAAATAGAGTACCGCATCCACGTTGTGCTTCCGGTTCATTGCCCCAAGAATCAGGAGACGTCCCGGCACTTCCTGCCTGGGATATAATTGCATATCCGCTCCCGCAGGAATGGTATGGACGCGAACGTCCCGGTGGCCGATCCTTTTCCTCGCCCAATCCGCATCTTCTTGAGACTTCGTGAACAACACCTTGAATTTTTTTGCCGTTCTTCGCTCACCCGCGTACATGGCGAGATAAATTAACCCTAAAACCAATCGGGATATCCCCTCGGCACCTTGCCATTTGCGATACCAGGGTTTCGTTATGATGTCATGACAATCCAGGATGGCGAAGGGCCAATCACGGGTTTTCAGGAACATGCCGGCCTCGGTATATTCCACGAGGATCAGATCATACTTCCCTCCCCGCACAATCCTGTTCGCCTCACGACATAAATGCCGATAGGACAGTATCCTTCGCAATAAGGAGCCGGTTTCCGGAGACGCCGAAAGGCGTTCCCGAAGTGGATAGAAATTCTTTACTAACCGGCTCGTCTCCTCGATGTTCGGCATCTCCTCGGGAAATACCCTGGTGAGGAGGTCCACGTCGTGCCGTCGGGCCAGGTATTCCAGAAGCAGGCGGACATATTTCCCGCCGGCATGCGGGACATTGCGATACGGGAGGAATGGAGAAACCAGGAGGATTTTCACGGGAGTTCCTGAAGGATCCTGATGACTTCCGCCCTGATCAACAATCCCTTTTGCCCCAATTAGAACATGCCCTGCTCCGTATCGCCGACAGAATGCTTCGCGGTTCACGCCCGAACCGCAGGGCACGATAACAGATTTTTTTAAGGATCCTTTTCGTCTTTCCCTCGTTCGTCGGACAGAGGCGCGACAGAATTTCTTTCCTTTCGGAATGCATCACATCTTGGATCGTGCTGGACTTGGAATCCGCATGAACCCGGAAATTCGCGAGCACCTTGCGGATTTTGGCGACTCGAGCTCCCCCGAGGAGGAATCTCAACGCCAAATCATAGTCCATTGCGAATTGAAGCGTCGGGTTCACTCCCCCGACCCGAACATAAAGAGCCCTTCTCCAGAACATAGCCTGTTGCGGAATGAAGGGGTTCTCGTACACCAGGATGCGAAGATCCAGCAGGGGATGAGCCGTGTAAAGGTATCTCCCAGCGGCATCGATGAGGTTCATGTCCCCGTACAACAGGTCAACCTCGGGATGCGAGGCCATATACTCCCCAACGATCTTCAACGTCCCCTGCTCCAGGGTGTCATCCGAATTCAGGTATGCCAGAACTTCTCCATTGGCTCGTTGGAATCCCCGGCAAAGGGCGTCTGATTGGCCAGCATCGCGTTCGCTCCGCCAGAATGCGATGCCCTCCTGATGCTTGCGAATGATATCGATGCTTCCATCCGTCGACCCGCCGTCCATCACGATGTATTCGAGGTCCGGATACCCCTGGGATGAGATCGATCGAATCGTCTCCTCCAGAAAAGACGCCTGGTTATAGGAGGGGGTCACGATGGATATCTTCGGAAGCGTCGGAATCCTCATCGCCAATGTCGCCCCTCCCTAAAGAGCTTGCCGCTTTCTTCCAATACAAAAGATTCCGGAACAGGCGATCCATCGACAAACAAAATTCAAAAGGATCGCCGCCATTCTTCCGGCAGGCTTCAGAGCGTAGAGCGATGTCGCCTGGAGCGGTGGAAAATCGGCCCAAATCCCGAGCGACCGGTCCTTTCCCGAAAAATCATCCCACGTCGTCAGAATCAGCTCAAATCCGTATTCCCGCAGTAACGCTTCCGCCTCTTTCCTCGAATAACGGTACTCTGCGAAATGGACAGAATCCCCCTTTGCCTTCCTCCATTTGATATAGAGGGAGCGCATCGGGTGGGCAAAGGCCTTGCGGAACGGATTGTTCATCGGCACGGAGAAAAAGAGCAGGCCTCCCGGCCGCAGGACCCTGTGCGCTTCGATCATGGCATCATTGCAGCCCTCTTCGAAATGTTCCACGACGCCCAGGGAGATGACTGCTCCCAGTGCGTCGTCCGCATAAGGCAACTTTCGGACGTCGCCCCAACCGACCTTTAGTGAAGGCTTCCACTCCTTGAGCCTTTCGATCAATCGGAGATCGTCGTCGACTCCGAAGACGTCGTAGCCTCTTTCGCTCAAGTAGACCACCCAAGCGCCCAACCCGCATCCGGCCTCCAGAATCGGAGCGTCCTTCGGCAGGTAATCCAGGAAATACTTCGCGATGGCGCGGTCGGAGCATGCGCCTACCTCCTCTTCGATCCGGCGCGCGTTCCACATGTGCACCCGCTGATCCGTCCGATCCCGTATCGTAGAGATCTTCTTCATGCCAGTATCTCGCGGTACAGAGCGGCATATCGTTGCGCGACCTTGTCGAGGGCAAAATCCTCCTCCACCTTCCGTCGGGAGCGCTGTCCCATCTCCCGCCGTGCCACATCGTCTTCCAGCACCCCGCCGATTCCTGCCGCCAGGTCGTCCGACTCGAACGGCCGTGCCAAGTAGCCGGTCCGTCCGTGTTCTACAAGGTCCGGCATACCTCCCTGGTTGAACGCGACGCAAGGTGTGCCGCACGCCATCGCCTCCATGACCATGTTCGACAGGTTCTCCATTATCGACGGGACGACGAATATATCCGCCGCGGCATACGCCAGGACCAGGCTGATATCGTCGTGAAGCCTGCCGAGATAACGTGTCTTCATCCCGAAGGGCACCGCACAAGCAGGTTCCGATGCGCCGAACACCATCAGTTCTGCAGCATCCTTCCAGCCACCGGCCGACATTTTCTGAAGGGCCGCCAGCAGAAGGGGAAATCCCTTGTTCCGGTCCCCGGTGCCGCCAAACGCGCCGAACAGGATGAGCTTCTTATCCTGAGGAAGGCAGAGCAGCTCCCTGGCCAAGCGCTTGTCGACGGGCTTGAACTGCGCCAGATCGAGCCCGTTGGGGATCACCTCGACCCGAACCTCGCGGAAGAGCGTGCTCGACTTGGCGCATTCGGACAGCCAACGGCTGGGGGTGACGACGGTCAGCTTCAGGTTCCGAAAAGATCTCTCCTTCCTTTTCCAGACCCAACGGGACAGATCCTTCTCTCTCGACGACCCCAGCACAGGACAGACGCCACACTGCTTTCGATAACTGACGCATTCAAAGGGGACATGACAGCCTCCGGTAAAGGCCCAGGAATCGTGGAGCGTCCAGACCAATGGTTTATTGAATTTCTTCAACGTTTCAAGCCGCAGGAACCCCCCTGCCAGCCAGTGAAGATGCAGGAGGTCGTGATCAAAGGCGGAAACCTTCCCTGCCAGCATCTGCGGTAACAGGGCGGGCGAAAAGTTATGGATCGGCCTGTTCGGATAGAGCCGCACCGGCATCGAATCAAGGACCAGCTTTGCCTGCCGCGTCAGTTTCACCAACGGATGCGTGTTGCAAACGACATCCTTCGCATCGCCGCTCTTGAACTGGACCATCATGCGGGAATCGATGCCCGATTCCCGGATCCCCCGGTGCAGACGGAATGCGGCCCGGGCGGCACCGCCCCACTCGTCGAACGTATTAAGCATCAGGACCTTCATCAGATCCAGAAACTCCTCATCCTTGTAGCGAAGGTGGCCACGTCCCAGTTGCGCACGAGTTGCCTCGGTATCTGGTAGTTATCCGTCCAACGATGAGCCTGGCCGGGGAAATTCGACGCGGCTTTTCGAAATCCTGCCTCGCGGCAGAGGCGGACCGAAGTCCGGTTGTAGTGGTCCTTTCTGCCGAAAGGATAGGAGAAAACCGTTATCTCCGTGCCGAGCAGGCTTTCCAGTTGTTGTTTGGACGAGAGAATCTCGTGCCGCTGTTCGTCTTCGGACAGAACGGACAAAGGTGTATGAGTCAGGGTATGCGCTCCTACCGTCGTCAAGGGGCTTGCGGCAAGCGTCTGCAATTCCTCCGGCGTCAGGGAACGGTTTGCCTCCCTCCCGATCCTGTCGAGCCCTGCCCATCCCCGGAGCTGCTCCAGCCACCCTTCCCGACGCGCCCCTCCGATCCTCTCGGCCAGCAGGTGGATATCGCCATGCAAGGCCAGACGCTGATCCCGCGTGGCGGTAGACCAGCTCCTGCCGTAATCCCGGTCATCCAGGCAAAATTTATCAGGATAGCCGGCGTCCCCCAGAATGATCCGTTCCAACTCATCCCACCAGAATTCCTCTCGGGTTCCCAGAGCGCCGGGGCTCACGAAAAAGGTCGCAGGCACCCCCACCTCTTCCAGTACCGGAAGTGCCTCCAATGCATTGTCCGCATAGCCGTCGTCGAAGGTCACCGCCACTGCCCGCTCCCTCCTTCCGGACCAGGCCTCTTCGAAGCGGACTACGCGAACGCTCCTTTTCAGGAACTGCATCTGCGCGCGAAAGTTCTCCGGGGAGACTGCAAGCAGATGGGGGTCGGTCTGCAAGACCGTTACCCGATGGTAGATCAGCACCACCACCGGAGGGTCAATCAGATTCACCACCCTGTTTTTCAGCCGGCGCAACCCGTGGTAAATCGAGAGAGCGTCTCGGTTGGCCCACCCATGCATGGTCAGGTTTTCCGCGCGACGATGGCAATCACCAACTGGTAATCTTCGTCACGGACGTCGAGGAGAGCGGGGTCGGGGAGATCCTCGACGACGATCCCCTGCAAGAAGGCCGTCGCGGCCAACACGTTGCCGTAGCATTCGACCTCGACGCATTCGGTGAAAACGGGCCGGAAAAGGCGGTCGATCGAGGCCGTCGTGAACCGCCAGTAGTCTCCCCACCGGTCCATATCGTAACGGCTGATCTGACTGATGCCTCCCACTGTCGCAAGCAGTACGCCGCCGGGCTTCAGCAAATGATGAGCCCCCTGCACCGCCTTCTGGACATCAAAGATGAAGTTGAAGGTTTGAGTGCAGATGAAGCAGTCGACGGCAGCTTCCGGCAGGGTGGCAATGTCGGTCAGATCTCCAACGATCGTGGTCGTCCTGTTCCGAGAGGTCGGATGCAGTACTTCGAACGCAGTGACGTTGTCCCCGCCAAAGCGCCGGCTGTAGCTGCTGTCGCCAATCTCCAGCACTCGGCCGCGGAGGAGTCGGGACTTGCCGGTGAGAAATTTCTCGATGTAATAGCGGTCGATGGGGGTGCCGCGGTCATAGCCGAAGAGCGTGCTGACAGGCTTCGTGATGGAAAAATCGTTGAACACCACCTTGACTTTCTTCCTTGTCATATACCTGATCAGGTCAACCAACATGTATGCCCCATAAGCGTCGAGAGCCGGGAATTACCATATTTTAGGATAGAACATCGCCTTGGTAAGCATGAAACCGGTTTTGTGCAGCGGCTTATAAAGAAAACATGCTCCATGGGTCGCGAACCAGTAGGAAATGCAGGAAGCGATCGCCGCTCCCAAACCGCCGTAGCGAGGAATCAAGATCAAATTGAGGACCACATTCATGACGGCGCCGAGCCCAAGCGTCACAAAGTAGATCTTGTTCCAGTTCATGACATTGAAAAACGCGCTTCGAGCGATTTCCAGATAGGTAAAAACGTTCGCCCAGATCAGGACGGCCAGCATGACGCCGGCCTTCGCGTAGACCGCGCCGAACAGCATCGGAACCAGCCATTTGGCGAGGAGCATCGTCGGGACGGCAACCGCATACGCCATCAGCGCCATCAGGTTGTAATACTTCTGAAGGCGCTCGAAAAAGAGAGCGTCGCTGACCGCTTTCGCCTCGACCAGGCTGGGAAGGACCGACCAGTAGATCGCCGACGGGATGAAAAACCATACTTCCGCCATGCGGACGGCTACCGAATAGATCCCGACCTCCTCGCTCCCCACCATCTCCCTGAGCATGACCTGGTCGATCCGGAGGTAAATCATGATGACGACGCAGGAAAATATCAGCGGCCAACTGTCTGTCAGAAGAACCTTCGCCATCTTGGGGCTGCTCTGCCATTCACTGAGACGGTTGCCTCTCGACCTGTAGGCGACCACCAGAGCCACCGAGCCGACGATGACCTCGAAGGTGCCGACCCAGGCGAATGCGACCAATGTCGCGCCGGCCAGGATGAGGGCGATTTTGACCAGGGCACAGGCGAGAAAAGCCGCGTTCTTGGCGACGACCGCATATTTGGCCTGGACCTGCGAGTTGAACCAGAATTCGATGACCTGGAAAGCCTGGAAGACGCCCCCGGCGGCGATGATGGCGACCAGCCCGTGGCTCAGCCGATCGCCGGGGCGCAGAGCGAAGATGGCTATGGTCGCCGCCATGAAGGATGCCCCGCCGCCGACCAGTTTCAGGCGGAAGGCCGTTCCCATGGTTTCGTTCCTGCACGCGGGGTCGCGGACAAAGTTGCGTACGACGATGTCGTCCAGCCCGAGGGAGGCCAGGGGCGAGAAAAGGGCGGCGAAGGCCAAGGCGAAACTGAACAGGCCGAACTGCTCGGGGCCGAGGTAGCGGGCGAGCCAGATCCAGATGACCAGTCCGACGCCCATCCGCAGGATCTGGTCGGCGAATTGCCATCCGGTGTTGCCGATGACGTTCTGCAGGTACTCTCGACCTTCGATTTTTTCCCTAAGGAATGCCGGCAGGAACCTGGCCCAGGTTCGGTTCATAGGTTCGGTGTTTTGCCGAGTTTCCATCATTCAGCCTGGGCTTTCCATGAATCGAGGTAGCTCCTCAGCCTCCCCAGAACTGCTGGAAATATTCCAGGGGGAGGGGATGGTGCGGCTCGATCCCCCTGCAGAATTTACCAGAAAAAACAATGGAGTCCGGCTGGTAGGCCGAGCACTTCCGGCAGATTTCAGCGGGATTCCACTCCTGGAAGGAGTCGAGAATCCCGATCCGTTTTTTCCCCGCCCATACTTCGGCGAGAGAATTCTGTCCAGCTTGCCCGATGCTGAGTGCGTCCCCCTCGAAGTCGGCGCACCCGCAGGCGGTGATGCGGCCGTCCCAGCAGATGGCCATATGCACGCGGGCGTAGATGCAGGCTTGACGCATTTTCACAGGGCTGTCAACGACCGCCAGATTCAGTTTTTCGTCGCTTTTGACGAATCCCGAATAATTGGAATAGCTCCAGATATGGCTGACGAAAACCCCCCGCCGGCGGAACCCTTCAAGCTGCCGCCTGAAGCGCCTCTCGAACTTCCAGTCGTTCGTCCGGAAAGCGAGGGTGATGTGCGCCGGGGCGGCGACGGATTCTCTGAGTGCCAGCAGCCGCTCCAACCCCCGCTGAACCTGCGGAAATCGGTTGACGCCGTACATAGTCTCGTAGGTAGCCGCATCGAGCCCGCCGATGCTGACTTGGATGCAATCAATCGCTTCGAGAAGGCGGCAAACATCCTCGTCGGGATATCGTTCGAGAGCGATCGCATTTGTCGTTAGCGATACCTGACGGATCTCCGGACAAGCCTCCAATATCCCCAAACGTTTCAGCAGGTGTGGATCGAGCAGTGCATCGCCGACAACGGGCGTGAGAGAAACCGGGCCTCCCCCCATCGCCGCATACTCCTGCACGATCCGCTCGAACAAAGGCATGCTCATGATCCCCTTTTCCCGTAGCATCTTCGGATAGGCGCAGAATACGCAACCGGCATTGCAGACGTTCGTGGTTTCGATCTGGAGAATGAGAGGGGTTTGACGCGTTATCTCTTGCAGCCGCAAGACCTGGGGCAACACCTCCCGTCCCGGCAATAAGCGGCGGCAGATATCGGTCAGAGTGTCCAGCGGGGATACTGCGAAGCGGACCGCCAAGGTTTTCAGTATTCGCTCGAGGGGTTTCATTCAGGTCGCTTCCCCTGACCGCTGCGGTAACGCCGACTCATATAGACCGGGAGCTGCTCGGCGGTCTCTCTGTCGATCTGTCGGAGAGCGGCGAGTTCGCGACTTGCTGTTACGCTGTCGCCCGCGGAGTGAGCCGCAATGCCGAGAACGTAGCGCGCGGCGAACATCACCACGACACCAGCCACAGAGGGATCTGCAGTGGGGGACACTCTTCCCCTGATCCCCCCAACAGACCAAGAATGTCCCCCCTGACAGGAGATGGTTCCTGTAAGGTGCCGGCGCTTTCAGGGGACATTCCTGCCAGGGGGGGACATTCCTGGTCCTGATCCGGGACGAAGGGAAGGAGTGTCCTCCCACTGCGGGAAGGTGTGTCCCCTGCCAACAACCCACAAGCCAGCATCACATTTGCTCCAGCACGTTTCTTAATACGTCCTGGAACCGGTCGAGGATGTCGTCGAGGGCTTCGCGGGTGACCGCCTGGGGGAGGAACAGGTAGACCACGTTCCCGAGCGGGCGCA
>DAIUKN010000038.1:1756-11530 GCA_036848195.1 Bacteroidota bacterium | reverse complement strand
GCCGGAGAGCACGGCGAACCCCTCCGGCCGGGTGCGCAGAATCTCCATGATCTGTCCGAGATTGGCCGAGGCCTCCTTGACACCGACGACATAGGGTATTTCTTCCGCCAGTCGCAGGGTGGTTGCCGCTTCGATATTGGAGCCGGTGCGGCCGGGGACATTATAGACCACAATCGGCATTTCCACCGCGTCAGCGATGGCGCTGAAGTGCTGGTAGAGGCCTTCCTGAGTCGGCTTGTTGTAGAACGGCGCCACGGTCAGAATTGCGTCAGCACCGCAGCTCTTCGCCTGCTGCGCCAGTACGACGGCCTTTGCCGTGGCATTGCTGCTGGCCCCGGCGATTACCGGGACCCGCCCGTTCACCTGGTCCACCACCGTTTCGATGACCATCGCCTGTTCCTTTTCGGACAGCGTCGCACCCTCGCCCGTGCTCCCGACGGGAACAATGGCCTCGACTTTCCCCTTGAGCTGAAACTCCACCAGCTCCCTCAGCACGTGCTCATCGACCGAGCCGTTGTTCTTGAAGGGAGTCACCAGTGCTGTCCCGGTGCCGCGGAAAAGCAATTTTCGCTTCATGGGTTCCTTTCCCCTACGGGAGAATGACGTCGCGCATCGTGTAGATCCCCTTTTTTCCCTTCAGCCACTCCGCCGCCACAATCGCCCCGAGGGCAAACCCCGTCCTTGATTTCGCCGTATGGATAAGCTCTATGGCATCGGCCTCGGAATCGAACACGACGGCATGCTTGCCGGTGACAGCACCCACGCGCGTGGATGTCACGTGCAGCTGGTGGGATTTGATCCCTCCGTGGATGGCATCGGTTGTCAGTTCCGATTTCCGCCCCAGGTTCTGCAGGATGATCGAGCCGAGCGTGAGGGCGGTACCGCTGGGGCTGTCGGCCTTTGCTTTGTGGTGCACTTCGCTGATAGCAACGTCGTATTCGGCATGCTGCTTGAACAAATGCGCGGCATCCATGACGATCTGCGAGAAGATGTTCACGCCAAGCGAGAAGTTGGCGGAGTAGAGAAGGCCGATCTTCTTCTCCTTGACCAGCTTCCGGACATGGTCCAGGCGTTCATACCATCCCGTTGTGCCGACAACGATGCTCTTCCCGGCTTCCGCGACAGCTTCGATGTTGTCAAGTACCGCTCCGGGGGTCGAAAAGTCGACGCAGATGTCGACCCCTTTCAGCGATTCCTTCGTCAGGCCAAGGCCGCCGGTGTTATTGTCGATGTCGAAGACTTTGATGACCTTGATCCCTCTCTCCTTCGCTGCTTTCTCAACTTCCTTTCCCATTTTCCCATAGCCGATAAGCGCGAGACTCATAGGCACCTCCTTCACGCTTGAAGATCGTCCGGAGCCATGGACCGGATCATCTCTCCGGCCGTCGTGTTCGCCCATTCTACAGAAGCAAGCAGGTCTTTTGTCCTCAGGTACTGCGCAAAAAACGCCGCCCCAAAAACATCGCCGGAGCCGGTGACATCCGTTGCGGATTCCGATTCAGCGGCGGGGACATCCTTCCGGATCACTTTCTTGTGCTCATTATAATAGAGGGTGGCTCCTTTCCCACCCCGCGTCACGATCAGTCCCTTCACACCCAGTGTCAGGAGATGCCCGGCGGTCTGCGGTTCCGTAAGGGGCTCGATGGTCAGGCCTCCGATCTCTTCTTCGTTCGCCTGAACGGTATCGATCATGAAAGCCCATCGGCGCCATTCCGCCACCGGCCGGCGCACCCGCTCGCGGTCCTTGCCGACCCCCAGCGTCAGGTTATGCAGGTCGAAGTGTATCCGGACACCATCGCCTCTGACGGCCATGCGAATCTCGTCCATAGTCTGCAGCGCGATATCGACGCCTGAAATCATGTTGACCAGCACACCGTCTACATCAAGGAACTTTCGGATCCGCTCGAAGGGTATTGGCGGGGCAAGGTCCTTTGCACAGACGACACGGTCCCCCGACTTCTGTTCGAAGTAGTGGACGCGATGCGTAGGCGTGTCCAGCGGATAGATCCCGGAGGTGTCAATCACCGGGTACTGGCGGAGCTGTTCCAGGAGCTGCTGATGTTCGTTCCGGTACACGCCGAAGACCGGCGTAACGCGGTCCTGGCGCGAGACCACCGAGGCGAGTGCTATGAGAGCACGGAGAAGGCCGCCCGGGGCCTCGGTATCCGATCCATCTGCCCGGTGGAAAACGTCGTAGGAACAATGGCCGATAACGGTGATTTTCATGGAGGAATATTCGCCTGGACGCCGCGGGCCGGAGATCAGAAGCGCGACCCGTTCTTTCTGAAAGCCGCGAGTTTTTCCTGGAGCGCCGCATCATGCAGGGCGAGAATTTCCGCGGCGAGCACCGCTGCATTCTTCGCGCCAGCCGCGCCTATGGCGACGGTCGCAACCGGGATCCCGGACGGCATCTGCACGGTGGAATAGAGAGCATCGACGCCATTCAGGGCCGAACCCTCCAGGGGAACGCCGATCACGGGAAGAGTCGTGTGGGCGGCGGCGAATCCGGCCAGATGAGCAGCCATTCCCGCAGCGGCAATGATAAGCTGGATCCCGTTCCGGCGCGCATCGCGCACGTATGCCCCGGTCTCCTCGGGCTGCCGGTGAGCGGAGAGAATCTTCAGCTCATGCGAAATGCCGAACCGGTTGAGGTACTCGAGACAGCCCTGCATAACCTGTTCGTCGGTTTTGCTCCCAAGGAGCACTGCAACGATGGGCATGGTTATACTCTTGCTGTGTAGGGATATTGACCCGCCTCGCATTGCCTCCAGAGGGCCTGGCAGGAGAACTTGTTCTCGTATAAAGCCCGGCCAATCACAACAGAATCGACGCCGGCCTTTTCGAGATCCTGGACCTTGAGCAGCTCTTCAAGGCCCGTGATACCGCCCGAGGCCGTGATGCGCATGCCGGTCTTCTCGCCCAGTTCGCGCAGCACCATGAGGTTGACGCCCCTCATTGTTCCGTCGAAGCGAACGTCCGTATAGAGGACACGACGAAAACCGATCGCTTTCGCGTTCATGGCAACCGTCACGGCTTCCAACCCCGACGCGGGAACGACTCCCTCAACAGCATCGATCCCCAGCACAACCTTGCTTGCGCCAAAGGCATCGATCATCCTCCTGGCCTCCCCGGGAGTCTCAATCACCTGACTCCCGACGACAACGCGATACGCCCCGATTTCGAATCCCTCTCTCACCGCTTCAAAAGAGCCGAGACTCCCGCCGATTTCAACAGGAATGTCGACGGCGTCGATCAGCAGGCGGATCATTGCACCGTTGACCAGGATCCCGTCAGGCACGCCATCGAGGTCTGTCACGTGAAGCGACTTCGCGTTCTCGGTACGCCAGAGCTTCGCCATCGATACGGGATCGCTGGCATACTCAAAGTTTTCAAGCCCCTGGACCTGCTGGACGCAGCGTCCATTCTTGATTTCAATCGCAGGGATGACGAGTAACATGGTGCAAGGTGCACAAAATCCGTTTCATTTTCAAGTTCGCAACTTTCATCTCACCTCACGATTCTTTACCATGACTCATCGCAAGGAAAGGATCTTCCGATGTTTCATCGCATGGCGCTTGCCCTTTGCACGCTCCTCTCACTGGCAGTCGGCCCGGCCCGCTCCGCGGATCCCCGGCTGGTTGTTGTCATCAGCATCGACCAGTTCCCCTACGAATATCTTGAACGATTCAGGATTCATTTCGGGAGAGACGGCTTCCGGCGCCTTCTGGACAGCGGGGCCAATTTCACCGCCGCCTCCTATGAGCATGCCATGACCGTCACGGCAGCCGGGCATGCTGTGATCCTGAGCGGCGCGTACGGAGACCAGCAAGGCATCATCGGCAATGAGTGGTACGACAGAACGCGACACCGGGAGGTCAATTGCGTTTCGGACGAAACGGCACAACTCGTGGGAGCGACCGGCGCCGGCTCGTCTCCCCGAAACTTCATCGGATCGACCTTTGGCGACGAGCTCCGCATCGCAACATCGTTTCATGCGAAGGTGATCTCGGTATCACTGAAGGACCGTTCCGCAATACTCCTGGGGGGCAAGCTTGCCACCGCGGCCTACTGGATGAGAGACTCGGCGTTCGTCTCCTCAACGTACTACCTTCGCACACTGCCGGACTGGGTCAGGGATTTCAATACCTCCGGGACCATTAATGCGAATTTCGGGAAAACCTGGACCCGGGCCTTACCTGATTCTGCATATGCCTTCATGGATCGCGACGACGCGCCGTACGAAGACGGCGGGAAGGGCCTCGGCATCACTTTTCCCCATCCCATCCACGGCGGGAACCCGGTCCGGATCACACAGGACTTCTACAACGCGCTGATGAGAAGCCCCTTTGCCAATGATCTCCTGCTGAGCTTCGCCAAGCATGCCCTGATCGGGGAAAAGCTTGGCAGGAGGGGGGTGACGGACCTCCTCTGCATCAGCTTCTCTGCCAACGACTACGTCGGTCATGCCTATGGACCCCACAGCCACGAGGTGCTCGACATGACCGTCAGGACCGACCGGGTCATCGGCGACCTTCTCTCGTTTCTGGATCGCGAGATCGGTCTGCAGAACTGCATCGTCGCGCTGACCAGCGACCACGGCGTGGCTCCAATCCCCGAGTATCTTCATTCCCGTTTCCCGTCAGGCGAGACACGCCGCGTGCGGCACGAATCTCTCCGCGCCGTATGCGACAGCGCCGCCGGGAGAAATCTCGGGAGCCCGCCCCCGGGCAGCCGGTGGATTGAGGCAGTCACCGGCAGGAACATCTACATGAACCATGATGCGCTCCGAACAGTCGGTATTGCGCAGGATGCTGCAGCGCGCGTGATCGTCGATGCCCTTCGGAGCAGAGAGGAGATCGCCGCTGCATATTCCCGCCAGGAACTCGAGTTGCTCTCGCCCACCTCGCCCCTGCAGAGGCGTCTCAGGCACAGCTTTCATCCCGCGCGCAGCGGCGATGTGGTCTACGCCCTCAAGCCCTACTTCTTCGAGGCGGACAACAGCGCGGGGACAACGC
Organism: Bacteroidota bacterium; assembly: GCA_036848195.1. GTDB lineage: Bacteria > Bacteroidota > Ignavibacteria > UBA10030 > UBA6906 > DAIUKN01. The sequence continues at coordinate 6,515 of DAIUKN010000038.1, read as the reverse complement.
ACGGGGATCCTTATGAATATTCCGCCCATGTGCCCCTCATGCTTTTCGGTGAAGGAATTCAACAAGGCAGGTATGCTTCGGCATCAAGTCCTGCCGACCTCGCACCAACGATTTCCGCACTCACCGGCGTGGAGTTTCCGGCCGGGAGGGAAGGTCGCGTGCTTGTGGAAGCTCTGAAGAATCGATGAAGTCGTGACCGGTGTCCGTGCCGCGACAGATTCGGGAGGGATCAGGAAATGGCGGGTTACCCCGAGAACTTCTTCTTTCTGTTCCGCATATAGTCGACAAACACAGACTCGCCCAGGTTCGTCAGCGAGGAGTAGTACGCTCTCCCGTGGTTTGCCTTCGTCAACTCTTCCACGAAATTGATCAGGTAGGGATCGCGCGCCACCATGAATGTGGTTATCGGGATCTTCTCGCGCCGGCAGGCGACAGCCTCGTCGAGCGTCTTGTTCACGATCTTCGGATCGAGGCCGAAGGAGTTCTTGTAGAGCCGTCCGTCTGATTCGACAATGGCCGAGGGTTTTCCGTCGGTTACCATAAAGATCTGTTTATTGGCGTTGCCACACCGTCGCAACAAATCCCGGGCCATCTGCAGCCCGGCCCTGGTATTGGTATGGTAGGGCCCCACGGTCAGGAACGGCAGCTCATTGATGCTCACAAGCTGCGCCGTGTCGCCAAAGGTAACCAGTGCAAGGTAGTCCTTGGGGTACTGGGTCATGACCAGTTCCGAGAGCGCCAGAGCCACCTGTTTTGCCGGAGTGATCCGGTCTTCCCCGTACAAGATCATGCTGTGGCTGATGTCGATCATTAAGACCGTCGCGCACGTGGTCTGATGTTCGGTTTCATAGACCTCGAGATCCTCTTCCTTGAGCGTGAAGTCATCGATCCCGTCGCGGCGGAAGGCGTTTGACAGGGTTGACGTCAGGTCGATGTTTGTGGGCTGGTCGCCGAAACTGAATTTCCTGGTCTCGCTCAGCCGCTCAACGCCGCTGCCTGTGTAGGGTGTTTCGTGCGGGCCGGGGCCGGATTTCTTCAGTGAGGTGAAGATCTCGCGAAGGGCGTCCTGCCGGATGCGTTGAATCCCGGTGCTGGTCAGATTGATGCCTGACTCCGCTTCTTCAATAATCCCCATCTCACGAAGCTTGTCGATCAGGTCGTCCATCGACATGCTCTCATCGAACAGCCCGTACTCTTCCGCAAGCTGCTTCAGCCAATCCAGCGCCTCCTGGACGTCGCCGCTTGTTTGCACCACCAGATGGCTGAAGAGCGACACCATTTGCTGGAGCCGCTGTTCATCGGTGCTCGAATCTTCACGCCATTGCGAATACCGCAGGCGCATGCTCAGTCCTCCTCGTGCATCCTCCCCTGTCCGGCAAAAATACTGCCGACGAGATCCTTGTACGACGTCGTATGGTCCACTTCGTCCTTCGCCAGCTTGGAATTCTGGTGCAGCCCGTCCAGCACGAATTCCATGACCGAGGGGAGTTCGTGTTTCGCCTCCACCGAGCCCATATGGCGCCGGGTCAGCTCACGCAGGCCCTTGACGCGGTCCAGTTCTCTGGTGTAGGCTTCGAGCGTCATGTCGTCCGCAACCTCCACCGTGTTTCCCCCTTCAAACCATTGGACAATCTTCCCGTACTCGGGATCTTCCGCTGCCTGGCGGCCGCCCTGGTTTTCCTGGCCGCCGCGCTTCTGCTTGCGCAAAGGATCAGGGAAGTACTTCCTGAAGGTCTCCCGTACAGCTTTTCCCACGAGCGCTTTGCTCACCTTGACCGACCCCTCCTGCTCGCCTTCGAACACCAGCTCCACTTTTCCCGTCAGTCCCGGAAGAATATGGGGCAGATCACACATGCGTGGAACAATCAGCGGGTCGCCGACGACGATCGACCTCCGCTCCGCATTGCTTATCAGGTTTTCCATTGCGGAGATGGTGAGCCGGGCGCTCACGCCCGATTTTTGATCGACGTATTCGCTCTTCCGCGCTTCGAACGCGATTTGTTCAACAATCTCACGGAAGAAGTGTGGTATACGGATTTCCCGGCCGGCCCGCTCAATGTGCGCCTCTTGTTCCGTGATCCTGATGGCATCGTCCAGCGTCCGCGGATAGTGAGTAAGAATCTGCGAGTCAATCCGGTCCTTGAGCGGCGTAATAATGTTGCCGCGGTTGGTGTAGTCCTCCGGGTTTGCGGTGAAGACCAGCATAATGTCCAGAGGTATTCTGATGTTAAATCCGCGAATCTGGATATCCTTCTCTTCCAGGATATTGAACAGGCCCACCTGGATGCGCGGCTGAAGGTCCGGAAGCTCGTTGATCGCAAAGATGCCGCGGTTTGTCCGGGGGATAATACCGAAGTGAATTGCCCCTTCGTGTGCATAGTGCAGACGCTGGGCAGCCGCCTTGATCGGATCGATATCGCCGATCAGATCGGCTATCGTGACATCGGGTGTCGCAAGCTTTTCGCCATAGCGTTGGCCCCGGGCAATCCATTCGATGGGCGTCCCGTCGCCCATCTGACCGATCAGGTCGACGGCATGCTTGCTCACCGGTGCAAAGGGGTTGTCGTTGATCTCGCTCCCCTTCACAACCGGGATAGCGTCGTCCAGGAGAGTGCAGAGCTGACGGACAATCCGGGTCTTTGCCTGTCCACGCAGGCCGAGCAGGATGATGTCATGTTTGGCAAGGATGGCATTGACCAGGGCGGGAATGACGGTCTGGTCATAGCCGATGATCCCCGGAAAGAGCGACTCCCTCCCCTGGATCTTTCTAATGAGGTTGTTGCGGAGTTCGTCTTTGACGGAAACAACCTTATACCCGCTCTCGCGCAGTTCTCCCAACGTCCCAGGCCGCGTCATGCCATACCCCTCCCGCAATGAGTTTCCCGATGAGCCATTCCGTTGCAATTCCCGTCGAAAAGTGGTACCATTTCCAACAGCCGACATGCCGGGATCATTACATAAAACACTAATCATCCGTTTTAGTTCCGTCGGCGACATTGTCCTCTCCTCGCTTCTCGTCCGGGTCCTGCGGAAGGGCTTCCCGCACGCACAGATCGACTATCTCGTCCGGTCACGATACGCGGAACTCCTGCGGAACAATCCGTTTCTGTCGACCATCATTGAATTTCCGGAGGGAGGGACATTCCACGATTTGCGCAGGTTGCGACGACGGATCCGGAGCGAGGGATACGACCTGATTGTCGACATCCATGACAGTCTACGCAGCCGGTATCTCTGTTTCGGCCTGCGGCCGGTGGTGCGGATCAATAAACGGAAGATCGCGCGCTTTGCCCTGATCAAGTTCAAATGCGATCTGTACGCCCGCTTCGGAGGCGCACCGGGCATTGCGCAGCGTTATCTGGAGACGGTGGAGCACTTTGGCGTTGCCGATGACGGCGGGGGAACCGAGCTGCATCTCCCGCCAGGCGCTTCGGACAGAGCTGCCGCAGTCATCCGCGAGGCCGGCGTGAGCGGGACGGGATGTATCGTAGGCATCGCCCCTTCCGCACGGCACAACACAAAGATGTGGCCCAGGGAACGATACGCGGAGATGGCGCTCGCCCTGATCGAGACACACATGGCCCGCATTCTTCTCTTTGGCTCCCCCGAGGATGTCGTGTGCTGCCGGGAAATCAGAGACCTTATCCTGATGGCAAACCCCCGTGCCATTGTTGCGGATCTCGCCGGGCGGCTGTCGCTCACGGAAACCGCTGCAGCGATGGATGCCTGTGCGGTGGTGGTCGCCAACGATTCCGGTCTCATGCACATCGCCGCGGCGAGAAAACGAACGCTCGTGGCAATCTTCGGACCGACCGTCCGCCAGCTTGGCTTTTTTCCGCCTCCGGAGACCAGCGTTGTCGTGGAACGGTTGGGACTGCCGTGCCGGCCCTGCACGCATATCGGGTTGCCGGTCTGCCCGAAGGGGCATTTCAAGTGCATGAACGAGATCGATGCGGCGACCGTCATCGCGGCCGTCGAACGATCGCTGATCTGACTCACGAGGTTGCATGCAACGGTTCTGGCAATTCCTCTACAGCGGACTGACGATCCCACTGCTCTGGCTTGTGCTCCAGACGCTTGGGCTGTTCAACGCCAAGGTCAGGCGCGGGATTGCCGGACGCAAGCTTTTGTTCGAAGCCCTCGAGCGCCAGGTCAAGACCCTGGGGCCCGGCAAGCGGGTCTGGTTCCATTCATCCTCCATGGGTGAATTCGAGCAGGCGAAGCCGGTCATCGCGGCATTGAAGAGCCGATCACCCGGCGTGCAGATCATTGTATCATTTTATTCCCCCTCCGGGTATGAACATTCACGAAAATACCCTCACGCGGGGGTCATTACGTATCTTCCGTTCGATACGCGGGCGGGGGCGCAAAGATTCCTGGATCTGATTCGGCCCGACGTCGCAGTCATGGTCCGCTACGACATCTGGCCGAACCACATCTGGGAACTCCAGCGGCGCGGCATTCCGATCATGATCGCCAATGCCACGATGCGGCGGCAGACCCGACGGCGGATTCCCTTGGTCCGAAACTTCCATCATTATGTGTACAACGCTATCGATAACATTCTCACCGTCTCCCAGCTCGACGTGGAGGCGTTTGGATATTATGCGCTGAGCCATCCCCGCATCGAAGCAATCGGCGACACCCGCTACGACCAGGTCCGGCTCAGGAGCGCCGAGGCGCGCAAACACACCGTCATTCCGCCCGGCATGCTCAGAGACAAACGGGTAGTCGTCATCGGCAGCAGCTGGCCGGAGGA
>DAIUKN010000038.1:0-1746 GCA_036848195.1 Bacteroidota bacterium | reverse complement strand
GCCCGCCCTCTTCCGCCTGCAGGAGACCATGGAGAATCTACTCTTCATTATCGTTCCGCACGAGCCGACACTGCAACACATCGAAGATCTCGAACGGGAGCTCACCGGCTGGACAACTTTCCTCCGCTTCTCCGTGGTTAACGAATACTCCGGCGAGCGCGTCCTCATCGTGGACAGCATCGGCATACTGTTGATCCTCTACGCCGTGGCACATGTTGCATTTGTCGGTGGAAGTTTCCGGCAGGGGGTACACAATATTCTGGAAGCGGCTGTGTACGGTGTGCCGGTGGTCTTCGGCCCCAATCACCGGAACTCCCAGGAGCCGCTGATGCTTGTCGGCCAGGGGGGCGGCTTCATCGTCAACAACAGTACCGAGCTGGAGCGAACGCTCCGGAATCTGCTGGACGATGAGTCCGCCCGCCGGACAGCCGGCGAGCGTGCGGCACGGTTTGTTGAATCCAATGTCGGGGCCACCGGGCGCTTTCTCCAGCGCCTCGAACCCCACCTCGCCCACGAACAACCATTGCCAGTACCTCACCAATGAAGATTGCCTACTTTGATACCGTCGGCGGGATCGCCGGTGACATGACCATGGCTTCCTTCGTGAGCGCCGGCCTCCCGTTCGATGAACTCGCCGCGGAGCTGAAGAAGCTCGGCATCGACGGGTACGAACTGGTCGCGAGCCACGTGCAGCGCAGTGCCGTGACGGCGGTCCACATCGAGGTCATCGTCTCCCGCCAGCCGCACATTCATCGCGACCTTCGCAGTATCACCTCCCTTATCGATGGGAGTGCACTGTCTCCGGCAGTGAAGGAGAAGGCCGGCGCAATCTTCGCCGTCATCGCCGCCGCTGAAGCCCGGGTGCACAACATTCCGGTCGAGAAGGTCCATTTTCACGAAGTGGGCGCTGTCGACTCGATTGTGGACGTTGTCGGCGCCGCGGTATGCCTGGACAAATTCAGCATCGAACGGGTCTACAGCTCCCCCGTTCGTCTCGGTCGCGGCGGCCTCATCAAGACAGAGCATGGAATTCTCCCGACACCCGGCCCGGCGACGCTCGAGATCCTGAAAGATTACCCGGTCGTCCTTACTTCGATTGCTGAAGAGCTCACCACGCCGACGGGCGCGGCCATCATCAAGGCCCTCTCCCACGGCGTTCTCGACGAAGAGACGCTGAGTGTTCAGGCGGTCGGATACGGCGCCGGGACGAAGGAGCTGGCCGAAGTGCCGAATTTCCTGCGCGTCGTAATCGGCGAGATTGACCCCGAATTCGCCCGCGAGGAGATCCTGACGGTCGAAACCAACATCGACGATATGAATCCGCAGCTTTACCCGTTTCTGATCGAAGAGCTTCTGCAGGCCGGCGCGCACGATGCTTACCTGATCCCGATCATCATGAAAAAAGGGCGGCCAGGCATTCTCCTTTCCGTCATGACAGGGAAGAAGCAACTCGAATCCGTCGTGTCGATCATCTACCGCCAGACGACCACGATCGGACTGAGAATCCAACACATCGGTCGCCGGAAGCTCCCTCGCGAATCGATGGATGTGCAGACGTCCATGGGAACCATCCGGGCAAAGCTCGTCACACGCGATGGGAGGAGGGTGGTCACGCCGGAGTTTGAAGAATGTAAGCGGATCGCGCGCGAAACGGGCCGGCCGCTCCTTGACGTCATGCGGATTCTGGAACAAGAATGCACTTCAGACCATTGATCATTATCGTAGTTCCCTGCGGAGGCATAAGAT
>DAIUKN010000037.1:0-11558 GCA_036848195.1 Bacteroidota bacterium | reverse complement strand
TTCCTGACGCGCAGCGGCGTCCTCGGTGAGACGTCCGTCCATTCTTTCGTTGATCCGGGCATGGCCGTCTACTGGCTCCTTGTGGGCCTTCTCGTTCTCTTCGCAACACTCGGCGTGGTCATGCTGGTGAGGCGGTGGAAGGAAATCCCGAAGCCCGTTGCGCAGCACAACTACTACTCCCGTGAGTTTGCGCTCTTTCTTGGAGCCACGGCCATTGTCGCGGCGGCGGTCCTCATCACCGTCGGGACCTCTTCGCCCATCATCACCGATATCACACAGGGGAAGAAAAGCGCGGTTGACATCGCATATTACACCACCACAATTGTACCCCTCGGCATTCTTGTCGGAATCCTCGCCGGCCTGGGACAGCTCCTCTGGTGGACACGATCGGACAGGTCGGAAGTCCTGAAGACGCTCATCGCCCCTGTCACTCTGGCGCTCCTGGCGACGGGAGTACTGGCGATTGTGGGTATCTCCAATCTGCTCGTTGCGCTGTTCGTCTTCGGGGCAGCGTTTGCGCTTTTCGCGAATATCCAGGTGGCTTTGCGGATTTTCAAAGGCAACCCGAAATACATGGGGGGGTCAGTTGCCCACGTCGGCCTCGGCGTCATGTTCCTCGGGTTCGTGGCATCGTCACATTACGATGCAAAAGAGACGATCTCGCTGGTACAGGGTCAACCTGTGAAGGCGCTCGGCTATACGCTGACATACGAGGGTTACAAACCCGTGGACAGTGAGAAGTACGCTTTCCATGTCAGCGTTGAGAGGGACGGCCGCCATTATGAGGTTGCACCGATCATGTATTACAGCTCTTACAACGACGGTCTGATGCGTAATCCGGACATTGTGAATCTCATCACGAAGGATTTCTATCTCGCGCCCCTTTCCTTAGAACAGCCTGGCGACCAGCAGAAGGGGACAATCGAGAAGAGCACATTCAAGACGGGAGAAACGAAAAAGATCGGCGATCTGAACATCACTTTCCTCGGATTCGACCTGCCCGTGATGCACACAGCGGCCATGATGGAGGGGAAGGACATTCGGATCGGAGCAAAACTGTCCGTATCCCGGAGCGGGTCTGCCCCCAGATCGGTGACTCCCGCCAAAGTGATCAAGAATGGCGAGGCATCTGACGTGTCAGCGCGATTTGAGGAGCGTTTCGAGTTTACGATCGCTGGACTCAGTCCGGACAGGGAGAGCAGGGAGAATTCCACGGTGGAGATCGCGGTGCGCGATGTGATGAAGGCCGTTGGCCAGCCTGCGGCACCGGACATCCTCGTCGCTGAAGCCAGCATCAAGCCATATATCAACCTCGTCTGGGCGGGGGTGATTATCCTGCTCGTCGGGTTTCTGGTCACGATTGTACGACGCGCGCAAGAAGCGTCGATGAAAATGGAAGGGGCGTAGGGGGAGTACGATTGAAGGCGAGCTTCAGCTCGAGCTTCTGAAAATCTCGGACTACAGTCCGCGGTACGGGCGAAGAGAGGGGGCTTCTCGGTGAAGCGGTACTGTCACCGCAGCCTTACACCGCCGGCCGGACACCGAAACGAAAGACAAGTTCACCGCCGTACCAGGCGCCGGTCAGCAGAAGGATCACTCCGGCCACGAAGAGGGTGAGGTAGAGGAGCCGTTGGTTCGGTGGAATTCTGGTCCGCGCCCCAATCCTCCAAAGCAGGAGAAGCGCGAAGAGAGCCGAAACGGCAAACGCCACCTGCTGGTGCGTCTCGAAGATCCCTGCGGCATCCGCGCCGATGCGGGTGGCCTTTTCTGCACTCATGCCGCTCAAAACTGCAGCAGCCAGCCCGATACTCCCCGCGAGCTGGTTCCACCAACCCGCACGAGAATACTCTTCCTTCCCCGAAACGGAGGCCACGAGTTCGAGGGCCGCCGCAACCGTCAGGAGGGCTATCGGGAAATGGACAAGGAAGGGGTGGACGCTTGTCATGGCTCAGGTGTTCAACGACCAGATATCGCTCACGCAGGGGGGCGCTACCGAGAAGAACGCTTCGCCGTGAGCCCGGCCGATCTTGTCCCCGTAAAACTCCAACCGTGTCCGTACTAATTCCATGAATTCCGCGGTGCTCAGGATTGTTGCGGGCTCGGTGCTTTCCGGGTCAAAGAACTGTGACCGGAACGCGCGCACGGCGTTCATTCGCTGGTCGTATTCGGCGGAAATGTCCACGATGAACGATGGGACGAAGTCGTACCACTGCATGTACTGGTAGTATGCACGGGGGCGAAAGGGCCGTTGCGGCACGCCATCCTCGAGCGTCTCAATCCTCTCGAGCCCTGCGTAGAACCAAGCCTCCCTGCAGAGGGTATGGGCGTGCTCATGATCGGGATGGCGGTCCACAGAATATGGGATGAGAAGAACATCGGGCCGGTACTTCCGGATGGCGGCAATCGCCTTTTTTCGATTCTCAGAGTTGTTCTCGATATTCCCATCGTCAATGCCGAGATTTTCCCGCACCGCCGCTCCAAGGATGCGGGCCGCATCGGCGGCCTCGCGTGCGCGGGTTTCAGGAGTGCCGCGTGTTCCGAGTTCACCCGCCGTCAGGTCAACGATGCCGACTCGCTTTCCCTGTTTGCCCAGCTTGATGACTGTCCCGCCGCACGCAAGCTCGATGTCATCCGGATGTGCCCCGATCGCCAGAACGTCCAGTTTCATATGCCTCCTTTTGGATTGTGTAATATAGAAATTCACGTCGTTGAACGCAAAATTCCGTATATTGAACGCCATGAAGACCGATTCCTCGATTCTTACCGTCTCGGAAGTCACCAGGCGTATCAAGCAGGCACTGGAGCGGGGATTCTCCGCCATCACGGTTGAAGGCGAGCTCTCGAACACCAAACTCCACACCTCGGGTCACTTCTACTTCACCCTCAAGGACGACGTCGCCCAGATCTCCGTCGTTATGTGGAGGAGCCGGATGCAGGGGATGAGTTTCCGGCCAGAGGACGGGATGAAGGTGGTCGTGAACGGACGGCTCACGGTCTACGAAGTCAGGGGAGTGTACCAGATTGATGCTTCGAGCATCCGTCCCCTCGGGATTGGGGAACTGCAGATCGCCTTTGAGAAGCTGAAGCAGAAGCTGGGGGCTGAGGGGCTATTCGAAGAGGCCCGTAAGAAGCCGCTGCCACAGTATCCTATGACCATCGGGATCGTCACGTCAGAAACGGGTGCGGCCCTGCATGACATGCTGACCGTCTTCAGGCGCCGATTCCCCGGCATCACCGTTATTCTCCGGCCGACACAAGTGCAGGGACCGGGGGCCTCCCGGGATATTGCTGCTGCAATCGCTGATCTGAATGAGCTGGCTGATCTCGATCTGATGATTGTGGGAAGAGGTGGCGGTTCGATGGAGGATCTCTGGGCATTTAACGAGGAGGCCGTCGCACGAGCCATCGCAACGTCCAGAATCCCTGTCGTCAGTGCGGTGGGGCACGAAGTGGATTTCACGATCGCGGATTTCGTTGCTGATCTAAGGGCTCCGACGCCCACTGCGGCGGCAGAGTTGGCCGTTAGGGACCGGACCGCCCTTCTTGAAATTCTGCGCGATTCTTCGTACACTATGCGCCAGAATGTCGAAATTATGCTTGAAAACCAACGGAACCGGATCTCAAACCTCATCAAGAGCTACTCGTTCAACCGGCCGATTGACCTTGTCCGTCAGTTCAGCCAGCGGTTCGACGAAGCAGGCAGATCACTCGAATCAACCACGGACCATCTCTTCGCGCTCACCCGTTCTCGCTACTCCGGACTTCACCAGCGCATGGCCGCTCTTGACCCGCGTCTCGTGCTCAAGCGCGGCTACGCCATTGTTTCGCGGGATGGCACCATCGTCAGCGGGAGGGCCGAGCTGAAAACGGAAGACCTGATCGATCTCGAATTTCACGACGGGAGTGTACGATCAAGAATTCTTGGAGGCTGACGGATGCCGACGAAAAAGAATGCGACGCCTGAGCAGGATTTTGAGGAATCCCTTGCCAGACTTGAGAAGATTGTCGACCAGCTCGAGCGGGGCGACGTCCCGCTGGCAAAGGCGCTCGAGCTGTACGAAGAAGGTATCGGGCTGTCGAAGGTCTGCGCCGAAACCCTTACGCAGGCTGAACTGAAGCTCAAACGGCTTGGCCGCGACCTGGAGGGCAATTTGAAACTTTTTGAGCAGGAAGAAGAAGAGTCAGAAGAATGACGGAGCACCACTACCCGTATCTGGACCGTGTAAACAGCCCGGCGGATTTCCGTGAATTTTCCATGGCGGAACTCCGGGGACTCGCAAACGATGTCCGGGAGTTCCTGATTGAGGTTGTTTCCCGCACTGGCGGTCACCTTGGTGCGGGCCTCGGAGCGGTTGAGCTCTCGGTTGCCCTTCACCATGTTTTTCAGACCCCATACGACAAGATTGTCTGGGATGTCGGGCACCAGGCATACCCCCACAAGATCCTGACGGGGAGAAAGGAACGCCTTCACACAATCCGACAGTACAAGGGGCTGAGCGGCTTCCTGAAACGTTCCGAAAGTGAATACGACACATTCGGTGCCGGACATGCAAGCACGGCGATCTCCGCGGCCCTTGGGATGGTGGCTGCGCGGGACCTGACGGGGGAGAAGTACAAGGTGGTCGCTGTCGTGGGTGACGGATCGATGACGGGCGGTATGGTGTACGAAGGGATGAACAACGCCGGCCTTCTGAAGAAGAACATGCTTGTCGTCCTGAACGACAATAACATGTCCATCGGGCCCAATGTCTGGGCTATCTCCAATTATTTCACCGAGCTGATCGCCAATCCATCCTACAACCGCTTCAAGCGAAACGTTGTCGAGCTGACAGAACATCTGGACAAGTGGGGCGACCGGATCAGGCGTGTTGCCGGCCGGGTCGAAGAGGGCATTAAGGTCATCATCACGCCCGGCATCCTGTTTGAGTCGCTTGGCTTCCGGTACTTCGGGCCCATCAACGGGCACAACATTGCCCAGCTCGTCCGGATCTTCGAGGAGGTGAAACAGTACGACGGGCCGATCCTGGTCCACACGATCACACAGAAAGGAAAGGGGTACAAACCGGCTGAGGACGACGTCCAGCGGCTTCACGGGGTTACCCCATTCGACAAGGTAACAGGGCTCTCCCCGAAAAAGTCAGAGGGGCCTCCGGCCTACACCAAGGTTTTCGGACAAGCGATGGTCGAGATTGCCCGGCTCAATACGAACGTCGTGGGGATCACCGCGGCGATGCCTGACGGGACCGGGCTTGACCTTCTTCAGAAGGAGCTTCCCTCGAGGTTCTACGATGTCGGCATCGCCGAGCAGCACGGCGTTACCTTTGCCGCCGGACTTGCCACGCAGGGATGCGTTCCTGTTGTAGCGATCTATTCGACATTTCTCCAGCGAGCGTTCGACCAGATCATCCACGATGTGGCCCTTCAACATCTCCACGTCGTCTTTGCGCTCGATAGGGCCGGCGTTGTCGGCGCCGACGGGCCGACTCACCACGGAGTTTTCGACCTGGGGTACCTCCGGATGGTTCCCGGGATGGTCATCATGGCTCCAAAGGACGAGAGCGAATTACGCGACATGCTTTATACTGCCGTGATGACTGATACTGGCCCGATCGCGCTCCGGTATCCCCGCGGGAACGGGCTTGGTGTTCCGCTGAAACCGGGATTCGATCTCCTCCCTCTTGGCAAGGCCGAGACCATGCGGTCCGGGAGCGACGTCGCTCTGCTTGCCATCGGTGAGATGGTGGATCCGGCGATGAAAGCCGCCGCGCTTCTGGAATCATCAGGAGTTTCTTGCGAGGTGGTCAACATGCGGTTTGCCAAGCCCCTCGACGATGAACTTCTGGCCGCGATCGCTTCCCGGTTTAGCCGTGTTGTCACGATTGAGAACAATGCCCTGCTGGGCGGTTTTGGCAGTGCAGTGGCGGAACACTTCGCGGCGAGCGGCGTGACCGGCGTGCGGCTGAAGACTCACGGCATCACGGACCGGTTCGTCGACCACGGTTCCCCGGCCGAATTGGCAGCCGAACTGCGCCTCGATCCAAAAGGGATCGCAGAAGTCGTTGCCGAATTTCTCCGCGCCACAAGTGGTGAAAGACCGCGGCCGGTGGCCGTGGGTTAATCCATCATTGTCTCAACGGACGGACCGCTCCATATGGATCGTGTCAAAATCGGTGTTGTCGGACTCGGCTGGGTAGCCCAGGTTGTTCATCTCCCCATTCTCCTGAAGCTCCCGGAGGCCGAGGTTGTTGCCATCTGTGACCGTGACCGTGCCCGGGCCAGGCTGGTGGCCGAGAAATTCGGCCTGAGGAATGTCTACACAGACCTGAGCCAGATGCTGGAGAAACAGGAGTTGCAGGCCATTATCGTCTGCACCTCCACCGACGCACACAAAGATGTCACGTTGGCCTCACTGAAGGCGGGAAGAGATGTGCTCGTTGAGAAGCCGATTGCCCGGCATTACAGCGAGGCGGCGGCAATGGCAGATGCGGCACGCGAACAGAAGCGGAAACTGATGGTGGGGATGAACCATCGTTTCCGGCCCGACACGATGATCCTCAAGAGCTTCATTGAAGGGAAGGAGCTCGGAAAAATTTTTGCGGCAAAGGCCGGATGGCTCCGTCGTCGCACGAATGACAGTGCGTGGACGCTCAAAAAGGAGAAATCGGGCGGTGGCGTCTGTGTGGACCTCGGCATCGTCATGCTTGACATGTGCCTCTGGATGCTCGGATATCCGGAGGTGAAACGCGTGAGCGCCTCGAACTACTATCACAAGACGAAGCAGGTTGAAGACACTTCGCTGGTGAAACTCGTTCTGAAGAACGGTGCGCAGATCGACATTGAGGTAAGCTGGTCGATGTTCCTCGATGACGACGTCTACTATTGCAACGTCTACGGCTCCGAGGGGAGCGCGAGTTTGAATCCCCTCCGCATCAACAAGGAATTGCACGGCAGCCTCGTGAACCTCGCCCCGTCCAAGATCGAAGCGCCTCAACACCTGTTCAAACGGTCCTATGAGAACGAGCTTCGGCATTTTCTGGGCGCTGTTCGCGACCTCCATCCGGTGATTTCCACCGCCGAAGAGGCTGTCCAGCGCATGCGCATCATCGAGGCCATCTACAAGTCTTCCCGCCTCGGCAAGGAAGTCATCCTTCCCTGATGAGCGGAGCATTCCGTGAAGAAAAGGGTTCTCGTTGTTGACGACGAGCGCGATATTGTCGACCTCCTTCGCTACAACCTCTCGAAAGAGGGATACGAGGTGATCGTCGCATACAACGGGATGGAGGCCCTTGAGAAGGCTTCATCCCGACCCGATCTGGTGATTCTGGACGTGATGATGCCACTCCTCGACGGCTTTGAAACCTGCAAGCGTCTGAAATCCGACCCGCTCACGTCCCAGACCCCCCTGATCTTTCTCACCGCCAGCTCCAGCGAAGTGGACGAGGTGCTCGGCCTCGAGCTCGGAGCGGATGACTACATTCAGAAGCCCATCAGCCCGCGGAAACTGGTTGCCCGCGTCAGGGCGTTGTTCCGACGCGCGGAAAGTGCAGGGGAGGAAACTCCGGAATCTGCGCTGATCAGGGTGGATCGCCTCGAGATCAATCGATCGAACTACACGGTGCGATTGGGGAAGAAGGAGATCTTCTTCCCGAAAAAGGAATTCCAGATCCTCGCACTTCTCGCCTCCAACCGGGGGAAAGTGTTTTCCCGCGAGATGCTTTTGAACACGATTTGGGGAACCGAAGTCGTGGTAATCGATAGGACGGTAGATGTCCACATCCGGAAGATCCGTGAGAAACTGGGGGATGACGTCATCGAAACTGTGAAGGGTGTCGGCTACCGGTATCGCGAATGAAACTGCGCTCCAAGATCGGTCTGACGTACATCGCGCTGACGGTCGTCGCAATCGTCCTGGTCAGTCTCTTCTCTTCATGGCAGGTCAATAATTTCCTGGACCGCCGAACCGCCAATTCTCTGAATGCACACGTCGAGATGCTGGCCGGCCTTTTCAGCCGCGGCTTCCTCGTGGTGGACCCCTCAGGGACACACGATGCCGCGCTGAGAGACGTTGCCAGGACTCTCGATTTCCGTCTTACCGTGATCCGTAAGGACGGCGCCGTTGTCTTCGATTCGGACGTTCCGCGTGACTCGCTCGGCCGTCTGGAGAATCATGGAATGCGCCCGGAGGTTCTCCGGGCCCGGGGCGGCGGGATCGGGACCGATAAGCGCAAGAGCGTCTCCGTGAAGCAAGAATTTCTCTATTCTGCGAAAATGCTCCCCGGGACGCTGCCCGGCGGGCTTGATTCCGGATATGTTCGCGGGGCGTTGAACGTCACGGAGATCCGGACTCTCGACGACCAGGTCCAAACCATCGTCTGGGTTATCGGTGCATTGACGATCGCAGCGATTGCCATGGTCAGCTACGGCGTCTCGCGACGGATTACGAGTCCGATCCTCAGTATCGCGTCGACCGCCAAGGCGGTCAAGGAAGGCGATGTCCGCCAGCGCGTTGCCGTGGTTTCGAAGGACGAGATCGGAGATCTCGGGAAGGCCATCAACGACATGGCCGAAAAGCTCGGCAACGACATCACCCGGTTGAAAAAGCTGGAGCGAATCCGGAGCGAGTTTCTCGCCAACGTATCCCATGAGCTCCGGACACCGATCTTCTCGATCCAGGGGTTCCTGGAAACGCTTCTCGATGGCGCCGTCGATGATCCGACAGTGAACCGGGATTTCCTGGACAAGGCCCACCGGCATGCGGGACGACTGAATACGCTTCTGAATGACCTGATTGAAATCGCCCGGATCGAATCGGGGGAAATGAAGATGAGCTTCCGGTATTTCTCCATTGGCGAGTTCCTGCAGGGGGTGGTGGATGAGATGCGAGGTCAGGCAGAGAAGAAGAATCTCTCCCTGTCGTTGTTACCCGGAATCCGCCCCGACGAACAAGTCTATGGGGACCGCGACCGGCTGAAACAGGTGATGGTAAACCTGATCGACAATGCCGTCAAGTATACCGAGCCGGGTGGTTCCATCGACTGCTCTGTAGGGATAGACGGTGACCGCGCTGTCGTGCAAATACGGGACACCGGCTGTGGGATAGCGACCGAGCATCTACCGCGAATCTTCGAACGATTTTACCGCGTGGACCGGGACCGTTCACGTGAGGTGGGTGGAACCGGTCTTGGTCTTGCCATCGTGAAACACATCGTAGAGGCGCACGGGGGCACGATCAGCGTCGAGAGTACAGTTGGCACGGGGAGCACCTTCTCCTTTTCTCTGAAGCGATGACTGACGAAGCCATCATGCGCGAATGTTTCCGGCTGGCCGCAAAAGGCAGGGGCCGGGTCAGTCCAAACCCATTGGTCGGGGCGGTGCTGGTGAAGAGCGGTCGGATCGTCTCGCGCGGCTACCATCGTCGGTTCGGGGGTCCGCACGCAGAGGTTGAATGTCTGAAAAGGTTCATCGGGGATACAAAGGGTACGACGCTCTATGTGAACCTCGAGCCCTGCGCGCATTATGGCAAGACCGCACCGTGTACCGACCTGATCATCCGCAAGGGAATCAAGCGGGTCGTTGCTGCGATGAAGGATCCGAATCCCCTCGTTGCCGGGAGGGGCTTCCGGAAACTCCGACGTGCAGGCGTAGCGGTTGTCACAGGAGTTCTCGAAGAGGAGGCTCAGAGTCTGAACCGTCATTTCATGACACAGATGTCGCGGCGCAGACCGTTTGTCCATGTGAAGATCGCCCAGAGCCTTGACGGCTCCATCACCTCTGGGCCAGGAATGTCGCGTTGGATCACATCGGTCCCTTCGAGGCGCCTCGTGCACCAATGGCGAGCCGAGCATGATGCGGTGCTTGTCGGAGCAGGAACAGTGGCTGCCGACAACCCGCGGCTGAATGTTCGCATGGCGAAGGGAAGGAACCCGCAGATCGTCGTCCTCGACGGGAAGTTGAGCATCTCTCCCGACGCGCGGCTCTTTCGAACGACCCGGGCTCCGTACATCGTCGTGAACCGGCAGATTGGCGGGAAGAGGCCGTTGAAGATCAGAAAGCTGGTCTCACGCGGAGCAATTATCATACGGATCAGCGGTCAAGGTGGCCGCGTCCCGCTGGCGTCGGTTCTGCAGGAGCTTCATCGACGAGGCATTGGATCGATTCTCGTGGAGGGAGGTGCAGAGGTCTTCCGGATGTTTCTGGAAGAGAAATTGGTGGATCAGATCAGCCTGTTCGTGGCGCCACGTTTTGTCGGAAAGGGGCTTCGAGCTCTGAGCGGGTGCCGCACGCCGATATCGCTGGCCCTCTCACAGAGTGAGCTCTTCGTCAAGAAGGTCGGGTCGGACATCTTGTTTCAGACGTTCAGGGGCTAGTGCGCATGTTTACCGGGATTATCCAGGAGACAGGCAAGATCGTGTCCGCTCGTCGAGTGGGCGGCGGCGTTCATATCGTTATCCGCGCTCCGGAATCATGCAGGGAGCTGAAGGTCAACGACAGCGTTTCAGTGAATGGAGTCTGTCAGACGGTGATCCGCGAGGCAGGCGGCACGTTTACCGTAGAAGCGGTGGAGGAAACGTTGCGGAAAACGACGCTGGGGGATCTCGTAGCCGGGTCGATGGTCAACATCGAGCTTCCCCTCCGGCTCAGCGACCGGGTAGGCGGTCATCTTGTCCAGGGGCATGTGGATTGTGTCGGGACGATCAGCAGTCTCGAGAAGAAGGAGAGCAGCTGGCTCATATCCATCGATTTCCCCAGTGAGTTCACGAAATACGTCATCCCCGTCGGGTCGATAGCTGTTGATGGGGTCAGTTTGACTGTTGCGCGGACAGCGGGGAATCGGTTCGTCGTATCGATCATACCGCACACCCTGGAAAAGACGACTCTCTCCCGGGTGGAGGTAGGCACGAAGGTGAACCTTGAGTTCGACCTGGTGGGGAAGTACATCGAGAAGCTCGTTGAAGGGGAAGAAAAGCCGCGATCCGATTTGACGGCCGAACGATTGCGATCCTGGGGGTATGATATCTAAGATTCGCGCTTTGGAACCTGTTTTTTGGCTTTTGGGATTATATTCTATTGATTTGGATCGATGTCTTTTGTATATTACAAATCCAAAACTTATTGACATTTTGAGGTCATTTTCATGTTCAGTTTCCTCATTGCGATAGAAGTATTGATCAGTGTCGTGTTGATCCTTGTGATCCTGATGCAATCCAGCAAAGGTGGTGGGTTGGCCGGGACATTTGGTGGCGGTCAGGTCGGGATGGTATTCGGGGTCCGGCGGACGGCGGATTTTCTGACGAAGGCAACTCAGTGGTTGGCGGTGGCATTTGCGGCGATCGCATTGATCGTCAACATATTCTTCCTTCCCCGCATATCGGGGACGGCGCCGGAGAGTGTAATTCAGAGGGGTGGAGCGCAGCAGCAGGGGACCACGCCTCAGTTGCCGCCTCCGGTCGAGGCGCCTTCGACGACGCCGGCTAATCCGTAGTAAGCCGCCCGGGACGCGTCCGCACCCATGGCTCAATTGGTAGAGCAACTGACTCTTAATCAGTGGGTTCCAGGTT
>DAIUKN010000036.1:0-11608 GCA_036848195.1 Bacteroidota bacterium | reverse complement strand
ACACGATGGAGTCGCTCCTCCCCGTAGAAATCCCGTGTGTGATTCTGCGCTTCCGTGGCACCATCTGTTTGAAGAAGAAGCACATCTCCCGGACTCACATCGAAGACCGCCTGCTTGTAGTCGGTGTCCGGCACCATGCCCAGGGGATGCGGAGATCCGGCCGCTTCGAGTGACCGCGGGCCCCCGGCACCGATGAGAATTGGCCGAACCAGTCCCGCATTCGCGAACGTCACGGACCGACGGTCTGGTTCCAGGACCAGCAGACAGAGTGCTGTAAACATCCGCCGATCGGTTTTCGAAAACAAGAGGCGATTCGTCGTCCGCAGGATATCCGCGATCCCTTTGCCGCTATGGGCTTCCGCGTTCACGATGCCACTGGCCATCACCGCCGTCATCGCTGCCCGCATCGCCTTCCCCGAGACGTCGCCGATCACTATTCCGAAACGGTCGTCTCCTTCACCGAGCCAGAAGTAGTCAAAGAAATCACCCCCGACCTCGTTCGCCGGCACACAGATGCCAGAGACATCACACCCGGGAACGTGCGGATCGTCGTGCGGCATGATCGACATCTGGGCGTCATGCGCTGCGCGCAGCTCCGCCTTCATCCGGATGGTCCTCAACCGTCGCCTGTAGAGAACGGCGCCAACCAGACCGATTGCCAGGAGAACGCCGGATCGAAACCACCACATCTCCCAGAAGGGCGGCGTGATGTGAATGCGCACGCGGACCCCCTCTTCGTTCCACACGCCGTCGTTATTCGAGCCCTTGACTCTGAAGGCATAATCCCCCGCCTTCAGGGTCGTGTACTGGACGAATCGCTTGTCGGAGGAAGTATGAGTCCATTCCTCGTCGAGTCCCTCCATCATGAAGGCGTACTGGTTCTTCTCCGGCGCTGTATAATCGAGAGCGGCAAACTCAAATGAAAATATGTAGTCCCGGTACGAGAGGGCGATCTCCTCGACCTCGGAGACCGGGCGGTCAAACCGGACTTCCCGGTTCAACTTCCGAAACGACGTGATCACGACGGCCGGGATGTGCGGATTGTCAAGAATACTGTCCGGATAAAATGCGTTGAAGCCGTTGATGCCGCCAAAGAACATCTCTCCGGATGAACTGTGAAAGTAGGCACCTGCATCAAACTCATTGCTCTGGAGGCCATCACGTATGCTGTAATTGCGGATCTTCAATGTCTTCGGATTGAACCGGGAAAGCCCATAGTTCGTGCTGAGCCAGAGGTTTCCGGAGCGGTCTTCAAGGATTCCGTAGACGGCATCACCAGGGAGACCATCACGCCGCATGAAGCGCTGGACCTTCCCCGTCGCGGGATCAAATCGATTCAATCCCCCACCCCAGGTGGCAAGCCAGAGAATCCCCTCACCATCCAGATACAGGCCCATGATGTGGTCGCTCGAAAGGGACGCCGGGTCACCCGGACTGGCACGATACCGTGTGAAGCAACCGGTCCGGGGGTCAAATCGATTCAAGCCGTTCCCTTGTGTCCCGATCCAGAAGATTCCCGAGGAATCCTCGCAGATTTCACGGACGAAATCGGAACCGATGCTGCACGAGTCCGCCGGATTGTTACGGAAGCGGGTGAAGCGAAGAGGGGAGGACGGTGGGCCTTTGGCTTCCACCACGTTCAGCCCGCCGCCGAACGTCCCGATCCATAGCATCCCATGTCGATCCAGATAGAGAGAACGGATCTCATTGTGGCTTATGCTCGAGCTGTCCGCCGGATCGTGGAGGTAACGCCGGAACCTTCCGGTCTGCGGAGTGAACCGGCAAAGCCCCCCTCCGTTCGTCCCGATCCAGAAGTCGCCGGAAGGATCGCCGATAACAAGCCGGACGATATCGTTGCTGAGTGACGTGGGATCGGCGGGGTCCGATCGATAATATGCGTAACGGTTCCGTTTCCGGTCAATCCTGTTCAGCCCGCCGCCGTGGGTCCCAACCCAGAGAATCCCATCACGGTCCTCGTGTATCGCCCAGATGATCTCCTGGTTCAAGCTGTTGGAATTGTTTGGGTCATGCCGGTAGAGAAGGAAAGGCTTCTTGCGCGCATCGACCTTGTTCACACCTCCGCCGTACGTTCCCACCCAGAGCAGCCCGGATCGGTCCTGATAGATCGATCGAATTTCGTTGTAGCTGAGGCTCTGCGGATTCCTGGGGTCGTTCAAGTAGTGATAAAACATCCCTGTCCTCGGTTCGAGCCGGTTCAAACCACCGCCGTCTGTTCCCACCCACAGGATGCCACTCTTGTCCTCTAACAACGCGCAGACGCGAGGATGATTCAGGGAGTAGGGATCTCCTGCCCGTGGAATGAAGCGTTCGAAGCCGGTCACGCGGCCATGCCGTCCGGATCTGATCGCCCGGTTCAGGCCACCGTCGGTTCCAACCCAGAGGTTCCCCTGCCGATCCACAATCGTTGCGCGTACCGTGTCCTGGCTGAGGCTGGTCTTGTCACTACGGTCGTATCTGTACCGAAGGAACTTCGGTTGCCCGCTGGCGAGTTCCTCTCGTAACAGGCAGGCAAGTCCCAATTCTGTTCCAACCCAGAGAGCACCCACGCTGTCGATGCAGAGCGATCGGACATTGTCATGGGGAAGGCTCGATGGATTCCGAGGGTCAAAATGAAAACGGGCAATCAGGGGTTCATCCCACTCCCCTCCCGGCCCAGGCGTTATTCGGCAAAGACCGCGATCCGTCCCGATCCAGATCGCCCCGCTCAGGTCCGACGTAATTGCCGTAATCAAATCGCTGGAAATCGTCGCGGGATCGAGAGGCGAAGAGTGGTAACGGACGAACCGGTTCTTCTTGAGGATGTACCTGTTGAGCCCTCCCGTAAAGGTCCCCACCCAGATGACACCGCGCGCGTCCTCATGAATACAGGAGATCTGGTTGTAACTCAAACTGTGTTGATCGGATGGGTCGCTGCGCAGTATCGTGAACGAGTACCCGTCATACAGATTGAGCCCGTCTTCGGTACCGAACCAGAGAAACCCTCTTGCATCCTGGATGATGCTGACAACGATGCTCTGGGAGAGACCCTGATCAACGGATATTCTGTCGAACACGAGTGGAGGTATCTGACCAGAAGCCGGAAGGACCTCAACAAGGATGAAGAGGAGCAACACCGGCCAGGAATCGGTGCGGTGCCGGTGGAGGCCGATGGTTCCGGCATACGGAGGGGCTATCACGCCGTTCACGCCTGACCCCGGATGGTGATGGATTGGAGGAAACTCCCAGCTGATATCACACAGTATTCGCCTTCACAATGAAGATACGGGAAAGGAATTCACTTTTCCAGCTTCTCTCAGGAATTGATGCACAGCTCGTCGGGGGAACAGGAGCGTCATCTCCTGATGCGGACAGGATCGAGCTGTACCTGCAGAGCAGTTCCGCTCCAGGGTACAAGAGCTCTGCCCTCGCCTTTTGGCGTGGCTTTGACTTTCTTCCCGCGACGACCTACCTTCAAGAGTGCAGACAACCCCGCTTTTTGAGCGGACCCTTACCAGGTCCGTGGTTGATGCCCAAACCGCTCTCCCGTCATGCAAGACGAGGCTCAATCGCTCAAGACACGTGCCATCTACGCCATGGTCCCAAGACTACGCAACTTGACGTGCTTTCTCGCGTTGACCTTGAACGGTCTGTCGGCATCGACGGCCCAGAGTCCGCTCCTCGTTCACAATCTGAAATGCGAATACGGAACGGATCCACTGGGAATTGAGACGCGTACCCCGCACTTGAGCTGGGAAACCAGATCTGGGCCCGGAAGTCAGAAGCAAACGGCTTATCATATCCTCGTGGCCGACGACCCGATGAAGCTCAGCGGCACCATGGGAAATATCTGGGATTCACGGAAGGTCGTTTCCGACCAATCCCTCCATATCCTGTATGGTGGCCGCCCGTTGCTGTCAGCGAAACGGTACTACTGGAAAGTTCGCGTGTGGGCAGACTCCGGTGATGTGAGCGACTGGAGCGAGACTGGATCGTGGCAGGTGGGACTGTTGAACAAGAGCGATTGGGACGGCGCTACCTGGATCGGTCTTGAGACATTGCCCGATTCCCTCAAGGTCGTCCCGGGTGTTCATATGAATGGCGACAATCTGGGTACCAGAGCCGTACGGAGACCCGTGATTCCCTTATTCAGGAAAGAGTTCACGGTGAAAGATCATGTCAAACAGGCATCGCTCTTCATCTCCGGACTGGGTCAATACGAAGCATCCATCAATGGCGCAAGTGTCGGCAAGAGCTTCCTTGCCCCCGGATGGACACACTACAAGAAGACGTGCCTGTACAATACGTACGATGTATCCGGCTTCCTCAAGCCCGGACGGAATGCTCTCGGGGTCATCGTCGGGAATGGGTTTCACAACATCAACCGGGAGCGTTACCGGAAACTGGTCATCGCGTTTGCCATGCCAAGGCTCATCTGCTCTCTGAAGATCATCTACGCGGACGGATCCTCACAGAGCATCGTCTCCGGACCAGATTGGAAGTGCTCCCCATCGCCGATCACATACACCAGCATCTATGGCGGCGAGGACTACGACGCCCGTCTGGAAGCGGCAGGATGGAATGGGGCCGAATTCGATGACTCGCACTGGCCAAGCGCCCTCGCCGTCGAACCTCCGGAAGGGAAACTGACAGGTGAATCGGACTACCCCGTTGAAGTGCGAGAGGTCTTCGCACCCCGGAGGATTGTACGAGGAGACTCTTCGTCCTACCTATTTGATTTTGGTCAAAATGCCTCCGGCATTGTGGAACTCGCCGTGAGCGGGAAGCGGGGACACGTGGTGAAGCTCATTCCCGGCGAATTGCTCCGCGGCGACTCCGGTATCAATCAGCAAGCATCGGGTGGACCCTACTATTTCTGCTATACCCTGAAAGGAGAAGGAGTGGAAGTGTGGAGACCGAGATTCACCTATTACGGATTCAGATATGTTCGCGTTGAAGGTGCCGTCCCGGATTCAGTGCACACTGCCGGCGACATGCCCCGGATCGTTGATCTGAAATTCCTCCACACTCGCAACTCCTCCCCTCAATGCGGAGACTTTTCGTGCTCGGACACGCTTCTGAACCGGATATTCCATCTGATCGACTGGGCCATCAAGAGCAATATTCAGAGCGTTCTCACAGATTGCCCGCATAGGGAAAAACTCGGATGGCTCGAAGTCAGCCACCTTATGGGCGGTTCGATCCACTTCAACTACACATTGCACAATCTGTACAGGAAGATCATCGCGGACATGATCGATGCACAGACGCCGTCGGGACTGGTTCCTGATATCGCGCCGGAGTATGTCGAGTTTGAAGGCGGATTCCGGGACTCGCCCGAATGGGGAAGTGCGGCGGTAATCCTTCCCTGGATGATGTATCAGTGGTACGGTGATCGAGAGACCCTTGCGCGGGCCTGGCCAATGATGAAGAGGTACGTCGGGTACCTCAAAACCAAAGCAAAGGGGAATATCCTTTCCTACGGGCTCGGTGACTGGTGCGATCTTGGTCCGAAGTTCACCGGCTTTGCCCAGTTGACCCCGGTGGCCCTCACCGCAACGGCCATCTACTATTATGACCTCACGCTCCTTGCGAAAGCGGCCGCTGTGATGGGCTACAAGGACGAAATCGCGCATTGGACGGAATTGTCGAAAAAGGTGAGGCAGGCCTTCAATCTGCGATTCTTCAACGCAGCAACGTGCACCTATGCCACCGGAAGCCAAACAGCGATGGCCATCCCATTGTGCGTCGGGCTTGCGGAGGAACGCTATCGAAAACCACTCCTTGAGAACCTTGTCGACTCCATCAAGAAATCCGGCAATGCCCTCACCTCCGGAGACGTCGGATTTCACTTCCTGGTCCAGGCTCTTGCGGATGGCGGGCAGTCTCAGGTACTCTACAGCATGATTTCCCGATCCGATGTGCCGGGGTATGGTTTCCAGCTCAAGAAGGGCGCAACGGCGCTTACGGAATCGTGGCCTGCGTTTGAAGAGGTATCCAACAACCACCCCATGCTGGGCCACGCGATGGAATGGTTCTATGCGGGTCTTGGAGGAATCAAACAGGAAGAGGGTTCGGTTGCTTTCAAGAGGATCATCATTGACCCCTGGTTTTCAGAGAGCCTGGATGAAGTGACGACCCGGTACGAGTCACCATACGGGCCAATTACGACCCACTGGAAGCGAAGCGGCGGCGAATTCCATTTTGAAGTGGAAATCCCTTTCAACAGCACGGCAAAGGTCCATCTACCTGCCGAGGACACACGGAAGATCACTGAACACGGACAACCCCTTGCGCAGAGGTACAGACTGGAAACGATGTCCGGCGGGAAACTGCTCCTGCATCTCGGGGCGGGCTCGTACGATTTTCGCATTCAGGAGAACTCCCGGCCGTGACGAACCATACCGGGCTGTCTTCTTGCCGCAATGGTTGAGACTCCAGCAAGAACGGAAGCCAACCGTTTCGGTCGTTTGAAGGCGGGCCTACTGTCACCTGCGGTCCCGGTCTCTGCAATTCAAGCGATACGCTCGGGATGATATCACCTGCTGCCCTGCTTGACCTTTCAATTTGCGCTCCCTACATTGTCACGACTCCCGAGGACCGATACCAAAGAACCAGCCTCACGCCAGACTCACATCGTCGGCGCCCGATGGTAGCGCTACCATCGAGACCACCAAACGGAGAACCGTATGCCCCTCCACTGGATTGACCTTTCGATCATCGCCGCTTATCTCCTTTTCAATGCCCTGATCGGCGTCTATATCCAGAAGAAGGCCACCTCCGGCACGGATGCGTATTTTCTCGCAGACCGCAATGTCCCCTGGTGGATGCTCGGCCTCTCCGGTTGCTCCAGCTATATCGACATTGGCGGCACGATGGCCCTCGTCGGCGCCATGTTCTACCTCGGCGTCAAGAGTATCTGGATGACCCACATCTTCTGGGGATGGCTCATCATCTGCTTCTATATGGCGTTCCAGGCAAAATACATCCGCCGCTCAGGCGTCATGACGTTTGCGGAGTGGAATGTCACCCGGTTCGGGCAAACGAAGGATACAGAATATGCCCGCCTCGCCGCCGCAACATTCCTCCTGCTGCTGATGGTTTTCAACCTCATGTTTATGGCTGTCGGGACCGGAAAATTCGCGGAGGAGTTCCTCCCGTTCTCCCGATGGATCTCAGCTCTCATCGTCTTCGGGGTGGTCGGCATCTATGTCACACTCGGCGGATTCAAGGGCGTAATCCTCACGGATGTCTTCCAGACCATCCTTATTGCCATCGGCGCCTTCGTTCTGGGATTTTTGGCCTTTACGAGCGGCGACGGCGCCTCGTTCCTCGCGGGCAAAGACCCGGGATGGAGTTCTCTGGCTCCGACCTGGACGCTCTGGCCGACCTACCTCCAGGACACCCCGTCAAGCTACCAGCACTACTACACGTTCGGTCCAATGCTCCTGGCGGGTTTCTCCTGGTTGATCTTCCGCGTTCTGGCCGGCCCCAATGTGTGGGACTTCCAGTTCTTCCTCACCACAAAAAGTCCGCGCGACGCCATGCTCGCTGCCGGGACATGGACTGTCGGATACACTCTGCGCTGGATCATCGCCTGCGCATTCCTCGTGCTGGGAATCGTTTACCTCGGCGGTGCCGCTGGCTTCGACGCCGAGAAGATTATGCCCCTGGTACTGAAACGACTCCCTGTCGGCATGCAAGGCATCTTCATGGCCGTCCTCCTCGCGGCCCTCATGTCCACGTTGAGTGCTATGATCAACGTCACCAGCTCGGTGGTTACCAACGATTTCCTGGCTCGCTATCTCACGAAGCAGCATACGCCCAAACGCCTCGTCCGCATGGGCCAGGCCGCTTCCGTGGGAGCGATCACCCTGGGATTCATCTTCAGCCTCTCCTTTACCGACATTGTCTCTGCCTGGGAGACCATGATCTTCGTCGTCGTTACCATGATCCTCGTCCCAGCCACGTGCCGGTGGCACTGGTGGCGGTTCAGTGCCCGGGCTTTCGTCTGGGGCATGGCAGTCTCAACCGCAATCATCGTGGGCCAGAAAGTGTTCTTCGCCGAATGGGGCGTTTTGCTGACGCTCGCGATAGACACGATTGCGTCGTTTGTCGCCACAGTCACGATTGGTTTTATGTTCCAGCCGACCGAGATGGATACGCTCGTCGCCTTCTACGCCAAGGTCCGTCCCTTCGGGTTCTGGAAACCGGTCCGCCTTGAGGCGGAACGCCGTGGACTCGTCCCCCGGAACGACCCGATGCCCCGCATCGACATTCTCAACGGCTTCCTCACTATCTTCTTCCAGGTTTCGCTCGCCCTGATCCCCTTCTTCCTTTTCCTGCGCGATTGGGGGTCCATGGGTATCTGGATCGTCATCTTTTGTGCCCTCGGCGGCTTGTTATACTTCACCTGGTACAAAAATCTGCCATCACCCGATGAAGTCTGACACTCCATGAGAAAGCCTACGCTTCATCTCATCTGCAATGCGCACCTCGACCCTGTCTGGCAATGGCGCTGGGAGGAAGGGTGCGGCGAAACGCTCTCGACGTTCGGGAATGCTGTCCGCATTCTTGCAGAGCACCCGACGCTGATCTTCAACCACAACGAGGCGGTCCTCTACCGCTGGGTTCAACGGTATGACCCCCGACTTTTCCGGGAGATTCAGAAACTCGTGGAGAAGGGGCGGTGGTGCATCAGCGGCGGCTGGTACATCCAGCCGGATGTGAACCTGCCGGGATTGGAGTCATTGATACGGCATATCGCCGAGGGTCGGAGGTTCTTCGCGAAGCACTTCGGGGCACGCCCGAGGGTAGCCTACAATTTCGATTCCTTCGGCCACAGCGGTGGCCTTCCCCAGATCCTGACGCAAGCGGGGTACGGGATGTATATCCACATGCGGCCGCAGGAAGCGGAACGGCATATCCCCTCCGACCTTTACCGCTGGCGTGGAGTGGATGGGTCGGAGATCCTTACCTACCGCCTCGCAGTGGGCCTTTATCATACCGAGCGCGACAACATCGAGCGGCGCCTGGCAGAGGGGACGGACCTTGCGCTGCGGCTACAGCGCGATGTGCCGGTGTTCTGGGGAATTGGAAATCACGGCGGCGGAGCGACGCGCGAGGATCTGGAGAAGATCGACGCCGCAATCCACCGGGAGTCGCGCGTCAGGATTCTCCACAGTACGACGGAGAACCTGTATCAAGCCTTGCGTAGCGCAGGACGCCAGGCCCCATGTGTCGAAGGTGATCTCCAACGAGTGTTCACGGGCTGCTACACATCTCTCTCTCGCCTGAAACGCCGGGCTGTCGCCAGTCTTGGTGAACTTGTGCAAACGGAATCCCTGTGCACATCCGTATGGTGGGCAGGCGCTGCTCCCAACCCGCACGCACAACTCCAAACTCCGTGGGAAGACCACCTGTTCAACGATTTCCACGATATTCTCCCCGGCTCCTGCACGGAGCCCGCGGAACGGGATGCCCTTGACCAGTATGGCCGCACCCTGGCGACGGCACGGGAGTTGCGCATGGGTGCGGCAACGAAACTGAACCGGGGACATTACCGGCCTCTGTATATCCCTGTGACCGTGCTGAATGCAAACCCCTCGTGCACCAGGGTCCCCGTGGAAGTAGAGTGCATGCTGGACCTGCGTCCGAAATGGACCGGACAGTGGCATCTCAGCCTGTACACGCTCGACGGTGTGGAAATTCCCTGCCAGGAGGAGCAACCGGAGTCGCTGCTCCCTTTCAACGGATGGCGACGGAAGATCAGCTTCCTCGCGCAGCTTCCCCAGTTCGGCGCCGCCCGCTATGAAGTCCGGCTCGTGGAGGGAGTCCGCGAGGGCGTGGAACATGGACGGAGTCACCCGGTGGATGAGAAGTCCGGACTGATCAACAGTCTGGACGCCGGCGGCAGACGCGAATGTCTAGCGGGTCCGCTGCTTCAGCCACTGGTCGTGGATGATGACGGCGACGCCTGGGGTTCGGACCGATGGAGTTACCGGACTGTCGTCGGCCGATTCACGCCTGTCGGGACGACGCTGCTGCACGCCGGCCCCGTGCGAACAATAGTCGAGTCAGAGTTTTCATGGAACCAGAGTACCCTGGTTTTGAAGACCATCACCTACCCGCAATGGCCTGTGATCGAATATCGGATGCGCCTCCACTGGAAGGAGCATCGCAAACGGTTGAAGCTTTCGATCCCCACCGTATTCAGGAACGACGGTCTCCTCTGCGAAATCCCCGGTGGCGCTATCAAGCGGCCCGCCGATGGACAGGAGCACGTTCACGGACGCTGGTGCCTTGCTGAGGGAACCGTGGGCGGCCGCGCCACAGCTCTCGGGATCATCAACAGCGGGCAGCACGGGCTGGACTTCGCCGATGGAGAAATCCGCCTCTCGGTCCTGCGCAGCGCTGCCTATTGCCACGAACAGGGCTTCCCGCTCGCCGACCCGCCCTCGCGGAAATATATGGACCAGGGGGTTCACGAGTTCCGTCTTCTTGTCACTGCAGGCGATGCAGAGAGAGTTCGATGCTCTGCAGCAGGCCTGGCCGATTGGCTCAGCGCCCCCCCCGCCGTGTACGCACATCTGCCGATCGGCGCAGGCGGGCGCCGGAACGGCGCCGAAGCCACCAGAGAAGACCGTACCGAGTTCCTTTCGCTCACGCCGCAGAACATCCGTCTGACGGCCTGTCTGCCTTCACAGGACGGCCGCGCACTGCTCCTTCGTCTGCACGAATCGTCCGGGAGAGCCACAAGGGCTGCACTCAACCTGATGAAACCCGCGGTTTCC
The DNA here is from genome assembly GCA_036848195.1 of Bacteroidota bacterium. GTDB lineage: Bacteria > Bacteroidota > Ignavibacteria > UBA10030 > UBA6906 > DAIUKN01. Next base: position 818 of record DAIUKN010000036.1, on the reverse strand, counting down.
ATACGGCTGAGGTTCAGCCCATTCGCAATCCGGACGATACGCGTTGAACCTTCCGGTCGGTGGCGAGACGTTCACCCTGAGGAGGAATAATGAACAGATCGAACAGAGTGCAACGCTCTTTCCTGCGGGTGATTATGGTGACTATTCCTGCCATCGTTACCGCTTCAGGACAGGTCAAGGAATCCACCCCCGCCTCCCTCGATTCCGGGGCAACCATCGACCGGCGGGTGAACGACCTCCTTTCCCGCATGACCCTCGAGGAGAAAATCGCGCAGCTCCAGTGCACGACGGGAAAGATCGAGTGGGGGAAGAGTCTGACCGAAAAAGGAGTCGGGGGAGTCGGACCGATTCTCCGTCCGCTCACCGGTGCGGCCGCAGCGAGACAAGGAAATGAGATCCAGAAGATGGCCATCGAGCGCACACGGCTGCACATTCCGGTTCTCTTCCACGACGAAGCCCTCCATGGGCTCATTGCAACGGGGGTCACAAGTTTTCCCCAGGCCATCGGACTCGCTGCCACATGGGATCCGGATCTGGTTGCGCAGATCGGCAGCGCCATCGCGAAAGAGACTCGCAGTCGCGGCATCCGCCAGGTGCTTTCGCCCGTGGTGAACATCGCGCGTGATGTGCGCTGGGGCCGGATCGGGGAGACCTATGGGGAAGACCCATTCCTCCAGTCCCGCATCGCCGTCGCGTTCTGCAAGAGCATCGAGAATGAAGGGGTCGTTACCACGCGGAAGCACGTCGTGGCGAACTTCGGTGATGGCGGACGGGACAGTTATCCGATCGACCACAGCGAGCGACTGCTGACCGAGCGC
>DAIUKN010000035.1:0-11710 GCA_036848195.1 Bacteroidota bacterium | reverse complement strand
GGCTTACGAAAGTATATTCTCCTCAGGATCCTCTCTTTGGCGTTTGTGGTGTTCCCCAGGCGGAGCTGTTTTTCCGCGTCCGAGAGCACATCGGCGAGGGTGCGATCCACCTGTTGAGCAGGCGCCACTGTTGCGCAAAAGAGGGCGATGAGCGGGATGCCCGAAATGCGATCGAGCCAGAGATTCCAGGAGAACACCTCATGCCTCTTTCTCTGAACGAGCAGCCAGGGTCAGGTTGCTGCGTGCGCTGCGCACAGGTGGCCGGCTTTAAGGTACGCCGGTGATCCAGGAAAGACAAGCCCCCCTCAGACGAGGTGCTGGATTGTCATGCGAGGCAAACAGTCAGGGGAAGTGAAGGGATAACTCGGGCTCAGTCCGCTCGAATCCGAGTGATTTCTGCACTCCCGTCGAGGGTTGTTATCCAATTCGAAATGGCCCCCAATAACAGGCCCAGGCGTTACATATTTTACCGCTTATAACGAATACATCAGACAAATCGGAACTCTCTTCACTACTTCCCTGTTCTGAACCTATACCCACCGCATCTCATTAGGAAAGAGCAGCATGTCCACAGTCGCTGTCATCGGAGCAGGTTTTGGCGGATTGGCTGAAGCCATCCGCCTTCAGGCCCGGGGATTCCAGGTCACCCTCTTTGAGAAGCGACCTCTTCTCGGCGGACGCGCATACCGGCTCCAGAAAGAGGGATATACCTTTGACATGGGTCCCTCCCTCATCACCGCTCCGTTTATCATTGAACGGGTCTTCAAGGCCGCCGGCAAACGGATGAGCGACTACCTCGACCTCGTCCCGCTGGATCCCTTCTACCGTGTCTACTTCCACGACGGATCGTTTATGGATTATTCAGGCGATCCCGGGAAAATGAAAGAGGAGATTTCCCGATTCTCCCCGGAGGATGCCGCACAGTACGATCGCTTCTTTGAGGAGATCAAGAAGGTGTACGATGCCGTCATCACCGATGGGCTTGGTTCACGACCGTTCCTGACTTTGAAATCCTTCCTCGCCTTCGCTCCGAAAGCCATGCGTCTTGGGGGATGGCGGCCGGTTTACGATTTCGCGGCACGATACTTCAAGGACCAACGAACGCGCTTCATGTTCTCTTTCCATCCGCTCTTCATCGGTGGTTCGCCGTTCCGGGCGCCGAGCATCTACATTATGATTCCGTATCTTGAAAGGGCGGCCGGAGTTTGGTTCAGCAAGGGGGGGATGTACAGCGTGGTCCTGGCATTCGAAAAGATCTTCCGGGAACTCGGTGGCGAAGTCCGAGCAGGCGCCGAGGTCGATGAGATTGTCATCCGTGACGGCGCGGCCGTCGGAGTTCGCGTCCGGGATCAGGTTTTCCCGGCAGATGCTGTGGTTTCCAATGGGGACGTCCCCTGGGTTTATCGGCACCTGATCAAACCAGAGCACCGTACACGCCGGTGGACCGATGCATCCATCGACCGACTGCATATGTCGATGAGTTGTTTCCTCCTGTACATCGGTGTCCGGAAACAGTACCCTCAGCTCAAGCATCATACGCTGATCATCAGCAAACGCTACCGCGAACTGGTTGAAGACATCTTTGACAGGAAGATCCTCCCCAAGGACTTCTCGCTCTATCTGCATGCGCCGACGCGAACTGATCCCGCGATGGCGCCACCGGGGTGTGAGAGCATGTATGTCTTACTCCCCGTCCCACACCTGGGCAGCGGAATCGACTGGAGCAAGGTGGCCGCCCCCCTCAGGGACCGCTTGTTGGCCTTTCTGGAGGACGATTTCGGACTGACCGGGCTGCGGCAGAATCTTGACGTTCTCGAGATGTTCACCCCGCAGGACTTCGCGTCAAGCCTGAATGCGCACCTCGGAAGCGCCTTCAGCATCGAACCGCGCCTCATGCAGAGCGCGTACTTCCGCCCGCACAACAGGAGCGAAGAAATGAAGCGCCTCTATTTCGTTGGAGCCGGAACGCACCCCGGGGGAGGTGTCCCCGGTGTTCTCCTGGGCGCAGAGGCGACGGAGTCGTGCATCCTCGAAGATCTTGGCATTCCCGACGTTCACCGTGCATTGGCCGGCGATCGAGCGAGAGAGCAGATATTCGGAGACATCCTTACACGAGGAGAGCATGGAAGAGTCGATCAACACGTTTGAGGAATCACGAAGGTACACGCGGCATTACGCGAAGACCTTTTACTTTGCCTCTCACATTCTCCCGCGCGAGAAACGCGTGGCAGCCTACGCCGTTTATAGCTTCTGCCGCTATGTCGACAATGTGACCGATGAGACCGGGGGCCAGAAGGATCCAACCGTCCTCGCCGGTCGGCTGAATGCTCTCCGGTCGGAGCTGGAGGAGATCTATGCCCCTGACCGGGATCGCCCCGCCTGGTCTGCCTTCAGGGAGACGGTCGTGCGCTATGGTATTCCCAGAGAGTATTTTCTTGCGTTGATCCGCGGCGTCGAGATGGACCTCGTGAAGACCCGATATGCCACCTATGCCGAACTCCAGGAGTACTGCTACTGTGTAGCCTCTGTCGTCGGATTGATCATGACCTGCGTTTTCGGAACATCATCGGAACAAGCTCTCGCACCCGCGGCGGATCTCGGCACGGCCATGCAATTAACCAATATTCTCAGGGATATTGGTGAAGACCTCCGGATGGGCAGGGTGTACATCCCGCAAGAGGAGATCGCACGGTTCGGCGTGACACAGGAAGATCTCGCTTCCGGGCGCGTGACCGGCCACTTCAGGGAGCTAATGCGCTTTCAGATCGATCGGGCGCGCGGACTCTACCGGCGGGCCGGGCTCGGCCTCCCGTACCTGACGAACGACGGCTCCCGGTTCTGTGTTCAACTGATGGGGACGACTTACGCAGGGATCCTTGATGCAATTGAGAAGAACGGGTATGATGTCTTCTCGCGCCGGGCCTCTGTGCCGTTCCTAGGGAAGACCGGCATCGCGGTCCGCCAGTTGGTTCATTCGTACACTGCGCCTCAGGCTATGTTGGCGCCAGGGGAGCAGCGGTCCCCGCATCTTCCCCGGGACAGCAACCAGACGGTTCTCACATAATCGGAGTTTGACATGCAAGCATCAGCCCCCCTTGCCCCCGGCGATGTGTCGCTTCTGGCGGCATTCGATCAGCGCCTGGAGGAAGTAGTCCGGCAGGTGTCCCATCCCGCATTCAGGGCTCTCCTGTTGAAAGCGGTTGAAGGAGGGAAGCGGGTCCGGCCGATCCTCACCTGTCTCTCCTGCGAATCTGCCGGCGGTCATGCCCGGGATGCTTTCGATGTGGCTATTGCCGTAGAGCTTCTCCATGTTGCTTCTCTCGTGCATGATGATATCATGGATGGATCCCTCGTGCGCCGCGGCCGTCCGACGGTCGCCCGTGAATACGGGATTCCCGAAGCGGTTCTGGCGGGGGATATGCTCCTTGCTACAGCATTCCGGCTTGTGCAGCGATGTCCGTCGGGCCGAAGTGGAGAGATGGGCAGGGTTCTCACGGAAGCCTTCTTCAACCTTTGTGAGGGTCAAGCATATGATCTTCTGCCGGCCTCTAACGGACATTCTGACCGGGAAGGGCACAGGTCGATTGTGGAACAGAAAACTGCGCGCCTGCTGGAAGCGGCGGGATCGCTCGGCGCAATGTGCGCGCAATGCGATGGGCTTGCCGTTCGCGCGCTTGGAGCATTCGGGTATCACGTGGGGATGGCTTATCAGGCACAGGACGATCTTCTGGACCATGTCGGAGATGAGATCGAGGCAGGGAAGTCGCTCAGGATGGACGCCCGGAACGGTCGCACGACGTATCTGACAGTCGCGTACACCAGACCCGATCCCGTGGAGGCCATTCGTGCCGAGGTGCGACGGCATACCGAAAAGGCCCGCCGGGCGCTTGAGGTTCTTCCCCAGAGCGATGCCCGTCAAGCATTGAGTGATCTTGCATCGTCACTGATCGACAGAAGAAAATAGGAGGATTGGATGATCCGGTTTGCCATGATCGCCATCGTCACCTTTTGCGCCATGGAAGGAGTCTCCTATCTGGCACACAGGTATGTGTACCACAAGCTACTCTGGGTTTTCCACCGGAGCCATCACCGGCCCCGGAAAGGTCTTTTCGAATGGAACGACATCTTTCCGCTCTTCTTCTCCTCTGTGTGTATCGTTCTGATGTCCATGGCAGTTCAGGAACCCAACGGGAGCGCCCTCCTCGCTATCGCAGTCGGCATCGCAATGTACGGCACGGTGTACTTCATTATCCATGACCTCTATGTCCACAGGCGCGCACGGTGGCTTACGTTGCGAGTTCCGTACCTTCAGCGCGTGAAGAAGGCGCACATGATCCACCATCTCTACGGCGGCGAGCCGTACGGCCTTCTGGTCTTCCCGCTGCCACGGCATCTGCGCGAAAAGAAGGACACACTGGCGAACACCGAGCTCACTTCCTAGAATGAAGATGATGACTCTTCTCGCCTTCATTCTCGTTGTCCAGCAAGGCTCCTTCATCGCTGATGCGGAATGGGAGGGGGAATTCCCGCTGGGGCAGCGAGGCCGCCACGTGCGTTCGGTGATCGGGTCAACCGAATTCCTTGCTCGGACGATGCCGGGGGTGATCGAGATCCGCTCCCTACCGGAAGGGGAGTTCCTGTATCGGACGGAACGATCGATGCCATTTGCAGGGGTTGTCAGGACCGATTTCCGGATCCGGCGGGAAGAGTGGACAGACAGCAGTGTCGTGTTCCGAACACCATCGGCGCAGGAGGCGAACTACATGGTTCTCGCTCTGCGCCTGGCGCCGGATCCGGTACAAGGGATCGTCCTGCATGCCCGCCTGCGCATCCGGTTGACACGTGACGACGGGGCTGAGATTCATCCGTTCGCCCCCCTCCTGGGAGAGGCATTCATAAGTGGACAGATGGAAAACGATATCCGGCGGACCCTGCAGATATTCGCGGGACGGATCAACGAAACGTCGCCTGCGGAGGCTCTGGCCGGACAAGGGGCTGCGCAATGAGATCGGAGTATCTTCTGGTCCTGGCGATCGTCTTGCTGTTTCCGTTGATCCTGAGCTTCGTGATGGACCTCCAGCTCTTCCGGCGCCTGCGCTCCTTGGTGGGGTCGGTGCTCGTCCCGACGGCGGTGTATGGTCTCTGGGATATTATTGTCACCTCCCGCGGGCACTGGAGTTTCAATCCGGAGTATACCCTTGGTCCCTCGTTGCTTGGACTTCCTGTCGAGGAATGGCTCTTCTTTGTCGTGATCGGATTCGTTTCTATTTTCACCTATGAAGCCGTGCGCCAGCGGCTCCCACCCCGGTCATGAAAGAATACACCATTCTCGCATTCGGCTGTGCGGCCGCGGTCACTCTTCTTGATCACCTCATGGGAACGAAGATGACACACCGCCGCTCGTTCTGGATCACCCAGGCGATCATGTTCTTCTTCGAAATCCCGACGAACGGCTATCTGACCTGGCGACCCATCGTTCTCTACAATCCGGAGATGTTTCTCAACATCCGTCTGGGGACTATTCCAGTGGAGGATTTCTTCTACGGATATGGCCTCATCACGTTGACGTTGATCTTCTGGGAGTTCTTTGGGGTGAAGACGGGTCGGAAGAGCGTTCGCTCGTTCTCCTGAGTGAAGAAGGCATGCTGCGGCTGGCAGGACGTGGGCCAACCTTCAGAAGTAATCGCTGTCCCTCAACACACCGACCATCCAAACGACCCGCCTCAGCACCGGAGATCTTCCAATGTCTCTCTCACGATCCTCCCGGTTTCCGTCCCACAATCACACAACTTCCCGTCCGGTTATTTTCGCTCTTCCTGTCCGCTCATGAAATTGCCTGAGCAGGCACCGTCTAACGCCTGCTTCAGCCCGACACGTGCGGGTTGAAAGTCCGTGCCAACGACGGCAAGGTAGGCCGTCGCGGGTTTCAGGAACGCGCGCTTGAATGTTGCAGAGCGTTGTTGTATTATTACTGACTCGGGCCGCACCGGGGTCCTCTTGGCGGCGGCGCTCCATCAATACCGATGAATACCGTGCAAAAGACGGAAAAACATCGCGCGTTCGAGCGCGAAGCTCTCCCGCACACCGAGCTTCTGTACAACTTTGCCCTCCGCATGACCAACAACTCCGCCGACGCGGACGACCTTCTGCAGGAGACTTTTCTCAAGGCGTTCCGGTTCTGGGACAAATACGAGCAAGGAACTAATATCCGCGCCTGGTTGTTCCGTATCATGAAGAACTCGTATATCAACCGGTACCGGAAAGAGACGAAAGAGCCCGATACGGTCGATTATGATGAGATTCAGAACTTCTTCACCTCTGTCCGGGATGAATCGGTCGACGCGAACGATCTGCAGCAGTCTCTCTATGGTAACCTGCTCGACGATGACGTGGCGACGGCCGTCGCAGAGCTCCCGGATGATTTCCGGACTGTGGTGATTCTCTGTGACATCGAGGGGCTGACGTACGAGGAGATAGCCGAATTCGTCGATTGTCCGCTGGGCACGGTGCGTTCAAGATTGCACCGGGGAAGGCGGTTGCTTCGCGCCAAGCTGGCGGTGTACGCGAAGAAGCGCGGATACGTCTCCGAAAACTGAAAGGATTTCTCGATCGCGTTGTGCTACTAGGATTGTGGTTTTATCGTGAAGTGTAAAGAGTTCCAGGAACAGATATCCGCCGCCGTCGATCGGTGTCTGGCGAAGGTGGAGATGGATTCATTCGTCGAGCACGCGGGCCGCTGCGCAGCGTGCCGGCATGAGTACGAGCTGGAGCTGACCACCAAACTCGTCGTGCACAACAGAGCCAGGATGGTCAGGGTGCCTCCCGTCGTCCACGAGAACATCCTGAAGAGCATTGCTCACGAGGAGAGGACAGACAGGGAGTCGCAGTTCGCCGGCTTTTTTCAGCATCCCTATGTGAAACCCGCCATTGCCTTCGCCGTCACCGCGGTTGCCGTGGCGCTGATCGTTACACGGCCGGCAGGGGAGCGCCTACCCGCCGGAACACCGCTGGAAGCGTCCATGATCGGCAAGGATGTGATCCGGCAGTCGGTCTCCAATTTTCACGGCATCCTCAACGGCAGCATCAGGCCGCAGATGGTTTCCAGCGAACCGGAAGAGCTGAAGGGGTTCTTTACCGGGAAAACGGAATTTCCCGTTCTCGTCCCCGCCATGGGAGAATGGGTGCTCGTGGGGGGCGTTGTGAATGAGCATGCCGGGAACAGACTCGCCCATGTCGTCTATCGGCACGACGACACGATCATGTACATGTATCAGGTCTGCTGGGAAACGGTACAGAAAGGTGAGGAGCTTGACATGTCGGCCGCTGCCCGTGAAGACCTGCTTCGCTCGGGGTGGTATACCGGCGGGGAACCGGACGGCGATGCGATCATTGCATGGACGCACGGTAAAACGCTCTGCGTTGCCGTGGCACGCATGGACAGGGCGCGCTTGTTGACCTGTTTGCGATCGATGAAATCTCCGCTGAAGGAAAACTGGTAGATCTGCCCTTCCCGTTGTACGCTCTCCTCCTGAATTCCCTCCTCCTGCCGGCTGCTTGACAAACGGTCGATATCTTGGTATACTATCTTCTCTTGCCTATCGCATCCGACCATGGACCAAGAATCCCTAGAGCACAAAGAAGCAATCCCCACGCAGCTTCCGGTTCTTCCTCTCCGCGATGTTGTTGTTTTTCCCTCGATGATTTTTCCTGTTCTGGTCGGGAGGGATTCCTCGCTCCGGGCCGTGAATGAAGCTCTGGAACGCGACAAATTCATCTTTCTTGCAGCCCAGAAAAACTCGGGGACGGAAGAACCGGGTATGGACGACATCTACCACGACGGCACCGTCGCGAAGATCGTCCAGATCCTGAAGCTGCCGAACGGGTTGATGAAAATCCTTGTCGACGGTATTGTGCAGGCCTCAGTGAAGCGGTGGATTCCTGAGGTCAAGCACCTCGAGGCCGAGCTGAACGTATCGGCGGTTCACGTGGTGATGGACTCCGAGCTCGACGCACTTCTGCGCCATGCATCAAGCCTGTTTGCCGAGTATGTGCACCTGAACCGGAATGTCCCGAGTGAAGTCCTTGTAGCACTGGAGAATACGAGGGATCCTCAGCGAAAGCTTTTCTATATCGCGTCGAATATCCTCCAGACCGTCGAGGTCAAACAGGGCATTCTCCGTCTGACGGCTGTCCGCGAGCAGCTCCATGAGCTGATCAGGATTCTGAATGCCGAGAACGATGTTCTGAAGATCGAAAAGGAAATCGATGGGAAAGTCCACGACAATATCGCACGCTCCCAGCGGAAATTCTTTATCCAGGAGCAGATCCGTATCCTGCAGGATGAACTCGGCGATGAGGATACCTCGCCCGAGCTGATCAAGCTGAGAGAAGAGATCCAGAAAGCGAAAATGCCCAAGGCGGTCGCGGAGAAGGCGATGGAGGAGTTCGGCAAGCTGAAGAAGACGCCATCCCTTTCCCCCGAATCGGCTGTGCTGCGGGGCTATCTGGATTGGATGATCAGCGTTCCGTGGCAGAAGCGAACGAAGGATAACCTCAGCGTTGAGCACGTGAAGACAATCCTCGATGAGGACCATTTCGGCCTGGAGAAGCCCAAAGAACGGATCCTGGAACATATCGCAGTCCTGAACTTGGTCAAGGAGATCAAAGGGCAGATTCTCTGTTTCGTCGGGCCGCCCGGCGTGGGAAAGACTTCGCTGGCAAAATCCATCGCGCGGGCGATCGGCAGAAACCTGGTCCGGATCTCTCTCGGAGGTGTCCGTGATGAGGCGGAGATCCGGGGTCACCGTCGCACGTACATCGGTTCCATGCCGGGCAAAATTATACAGTCGATGAAGCGCGCCGGCGTGATTAACCCGGTCATGCTGCTGGACGAGGTGGACAAGATGAGCATGGACTTCCGAGGAGACCCATCGGCAGCTCTGCTGGAAGTCCTGGATCCCGAACAGAACTCCACCTTCAACGACCACTATCTGGATGTGGACTACGACCTCTCGCACGTCATGTTCATCACCACGGCAAACATCCGGTACGCTATTCCCCTCCCCCTTCAGGACCGGATGGAGATTATCGAACTGCCGGGATACATGCAGTACGACAAACGCGAGATCGCCCGACGGCACATTGTTCCCCGGCAATTGGAGGAGCACGGACTGGCGAAAAAGAAGATCCGGTTCGCGGACGACTCCATCGACAAGATCATCACCGAGTATACCCGGGAAGCCGGCGTTCGCAATCTGGAACGTGAGATTGCCAATGTCTGCCGGAAAGTGGCGAAGGATATCGTCCTGGGTCATGCCGGAAACGGCATCAAGAGGAACGTCGGCTTTACCGTCCAGCCGGCAAAAGTGGAAGAGTACCTGGGCGTTCCGAGGTTCAGAAACCGCTTGCGCCGCGATAAGAACCGGATCGGTTCGGTCACCGGGCTCGCATGGACAAGCGTGGGTGGGGAGATCCTGAACGTGGACGTGACGATGATGACGGGACACGAGAAGCTGACCCTGACCGGCCAGCTCGGCGAAGTGATGAAGGAGTCAGCACAAGCGGCGCTCAGCTACCTCCGTGCTGAAGCAAAGCGCCTGGGACTCCCGGTAGGGTTCTACAAAGGGAAGGAGATTCACATTCATCTCCCCGAAGGAGCGATTCCGAAGGACGGTCCTTCAGCGGGAATCACGATGGCAATGGCGCTCTACTCGGCGATCAGCGGGAAGCCCGCGCGCAACGACGTCGCCATGACCGGGGAGATTACGCTGCGCGGAGAAGTCCTCAGCATCGGCGGGCTCAATGAGAAGTTGATCGCCGCACAGCGGAGCGGCATGAGCATGGTTCTGATTCCCGCAGAAAACCTCAAGGATCTGAAGGAAATTCCGGACAGAGTGAAGGAAGGTTTAACGATCATTCCCATCAACAAGATTGAAGATGCGCTCCGGCACGTTTTCGGAAAGGGCCGGGGACGGCAGGCGGTGAAGTCATGAGCGAGTATATCGTTACGGCCAGAAAATGGCGGCCGATGGTCTTTGAGGATGTTGTAGGACAGTCCCACATTACCCAGACGCTTCGCAACGCCATCGGGTCGCAGCGTCTGGCACACGCGTATATTTTCAGCGGTCCGCGGGGCGTGGGGAAGACCACAACGGCCCGTCTGCTCGCGAAAGCCATAAACTGCCGCAACCCGAAGAATGCAAACCCCGACAACGAATGCGACATCTGTAAGGAGATCACCGACGGGACCAGTTTCGACGTCCTGGAGATCGACGGGGCTTCCAACCGTGGCATCGATGAAATCCGAGATCTGCGCGAATCGGCCCGTTATGCCCCCGCCAAGGGGAAGTACAAGATCTACGTGATCGACGAAGTCCACATGCTGACGAAGGAGTCGTTCAACGCGTTGCTCAAGACGTTGGAAGAGCCGCCGGCACATGTGATGTTCATCTTCGCGACAACCGAGATTCACAAAGTACCTGCAACCATTCTGTCCCGATGTCAGCGATTCGACTTCCGCAGGATCGCGGTCGACGAGATCATCGCCAACCTCAAGGCGATCGCCCGTGAAGAGCAGATCGACATGGACGATGAGGCGCTGATGCTGGTTGCCCGCAAGGGGGATGGATCGCTCCGGGATGCGCAAAGCATCTTTGACCAGGTGGTCTCGCTCTGCGGCCGCTCCATCACGCATGCGCAAATCCTCGAAGCGCTCAATATGGTGGATGAGGAGGTCTACTTCCGCGTGACGGACCTGATCAAAGCGAGGGACGCGAAAGAGGTGCTGGCGCTGGTAGATGAAATTCTCGCTCAGGGACATGACATCAAGGAGTTCCTCGGCGGGCTCCTGGAACACTTGCGCAACATCCTCGTTGCCAGGACCACCGGCTCGACGACGCTCATCGAAGCCTCGGACGTCTACCGGAAGCGGTATGCCGTCGAGGCACAGGCGTTCGGTGTGGCGGACCTGCTGCGGTTTCTGCGACTGGTCGGAGGAACCGAGGCGGCTATTCGTTGGAGTGCGCAGCCAAGGTTCCGGCTCGAGGCGGACATGGTGCAGCTGGTCAATTTGCAGCGAGCGCCGGAGATTGCTGCGCTTCTCGAAGATCTGAATGACCTGAAAAAAAAACTCGGTGACAGTCCGGAAAGTACCCCGGCTGGGTTGCGCGATACCGGAGGTCGGACAGAGAAAAAAGCGGCTCCCGTCCCCTCCGCGGTGCATCCCCCACTTCAGTCCGGACCGAGGAGAGTGTCACCGCGTCCTGCCTCGGCACCTCTCGGCCAGCCGGCCGCGGCACCTGCACCACCTGGTGCCCGCGGACTCTCCGAGGCCGAAGTCACCTCCCGCTGGGACGAGTTCCTGGGAGAAGTGCGACGGCAACGGATTTCCCTGGGATCGATGCTGGAATCGACAACGTTGATTGGTGTGCGGAACGGTGTGATCCGGGTTGCCTGTGCAACAGACTTCGAAGGATCATCGGTCCAGCGAAACAGGGAGTTCCTCTCGGACATTATTCTGAAAGTCTTCGGTGCTCCCGCTCGCATCGAAGCGGAACTCTCAGGAGAACAGGGCCCCCGGAGTGCCGGGCACGAGCCACAGCCGCCAACCCCGTCACCGAAAGCAGAAGAACACCCCATTATTACAGCGATGAAACGCGAGCTGGGAGCAGAGCCCCTGGAATAACTTGATATTGAGGGGTGTTTTTCGGAT
>DAIUKN010000034.1:4802-11716 GCA_036848195.1 Bacteroidota bacterium | reverse complement strand
AACCGTAACGCCTCTGTTGGGAGCAAACTCTTTTGGAGCCAGGGGAATGGGACCTCCATTCCTGTCGTTTGGGAAAGCAACCGCGCCGGGCGTTCCCACATCTACGGAAGGATTGTCCACATTCCATCCACGGCAGTAGAACATGAGACCCGCGCTCCTGCGTCGTTTGAACTCCATCAGAATTGGCCAAACCCCTTCAACCCGCGGACGACGATACGGTTTGTTCTCCCCTCCTCTGCCTTCGTCTCCCTGAAAGTGTTCGACCTCCTCGGGAAGGAGGTCGCAACGCTCGTTGAAGGCTTTAGCCCCCCGGGAGTGCACCAATCACTCTTTGACGGTTCCACACTGTCGACCGGGCCCTACTTCTTCCGGCTCATCGCACAGGGGAGCTCAAAGACAAGAACGATGATGCTCCTGAAATGAAAAGCTCTCTGAATCTCTCTCTGATCTTCTTGTTTACGGCGATCCCATCCATGCTCCGCGCCCAGTTTGAACGGTACGGACTCGAGGGGCGTATCGTCTACGATCTGGCAGTGTACGGCTCGACAATCTATGCCGCGACCGACCAGGGAGCGTATGCACGGTACCGCTCTGCGGGCAGGGACACGGGCTGGGTCCTCCTTGGACTGAAGGGGAAGACCGTTAGAACGGTCTATCCTCATCAATTCGGACCGATCGGATACGCTGTCACGGCAGGGGTTGAGAGAAAAACTGGAGACCCGGAATCGACACTCGTGTACTGTTCACAGTTCAGCGATACCGCCTGGGCGCCGGCAGATACGGGCATCGCCCGAACAACAATCAACGGAATTCGGTCGATCCGCGGATTCCCTACGCTTGCGATCTGCGGTGAGACCTTCGCAGGAGGTGAAGGAAAGGTGTATCGAAGGCCACCCTATCCCTGGGAGGAGGTCTTCGACATCGGGATCGGAGCAACAAATGTGGTACGGACCAACGAGGAGGACGCGACCGTCTGGGTGGGGGGTGAAACCGGCATCTTTGCACCGTACATCTCCGTTTCCCCGGACAAAGGGAAAACCTGGAATACCTCTTTTCCGAATCTCGGCGGCGACAACGCCTGCAACTCCCTCGCGTTCGCACACCGGCCGGCACCTGTCGTGTACGCAGGGATGGAAGGTACCGTGATCACATCAAGGGACAGCGGAAGGACCTGGACTTCTACCGCATTGTCAGGAACGCCATACTACTTTTACGGCCTCGCTGTCTATGAGGAGGGCAGTCAATCCTTATGGGTGTTTGCAGGAGGGTCGACGAGTACCGGTCAATTCGGTCTCTACCAGGGGAACATTGCCGGTTCGCACTGGACGGCGCTTTCCCCGCCGTTCTCAGCCAGGGGCATACAGAGTCTTGCGCTCGAGCCCGGGAGCCTCTTCATGGGGACACAGGGAGACGGTGTTCTGCTCTACAGGTTCATCACGCCTTCCATCCCGAGAGAAATGATCCCGGACCGGTTCTCCCTCTCACAAAACTATCCAAACCCGTTCAATCCAACAACGACCATCACATACCAGATTCCAGACTCCAGATTCCCAACCGTGGGGATGGAGGCGGGATCTGGGTTTTCGAATTTGGAATGGGTGACGCTGAAGGTCTACGATCTGCTGGGTGAGTGCGTCGCGACACTGGTCGAGAAGAGAATGCCTGCGGGAACATATGTCATCACGTGGGACGCTGAGCCCCGCCCAGCCGGCGTCTACTTCTGCCGTATGACGAGCGGTTCGTTCGTGGCCACAAAGAAGATGGTCCTTCTCCGCTGACGATCCTCAGTGAGCAGATCGTCCGAGACTGCAAGAAAAGACTACTTGACCCCCACCGCCCTGTCAATTGCCTCCAGAACCATTCCGGAAGTAATCACCTCGGGGAGGACAACCGGCTGATTTGAGTTTCCGGCGGGGAACAGCACATAGAGCGGCACTCCGGAGCGCCCGAACTTGGCCAGCAGCCGTGTGATATCCTGGTTGCGGTTTGTCCAGTCCGCACGAACCGGGAGAATGCCGGAGGTCCTGAACTTCTCAACCACCAGTGGATCGGAGAGAACGGCCTTCTCGTTCACTTTGCACGTAAGGCACCACTCTGCGGTGAAATCCAGAAAGACGGGTTTGTTGTCCCTGAGATCTGCTTCCAGCCCGGCCAGGGAGAAGGACTGCCAAGCGATCTTGCCGGCCTGGGGCGCACCGTTCTCTTCTGCCGTCGGTTCACCGGCGATGAGTCCCCGTACATTCAACGTGTTCTCCAGGAACCACCAGTAGCCGAACGCCGCCAGGGCAACAGCAACCACCCATGTCGCTGCCACTTTCCTCCGTGAAGCCGTGAGCGTCGCGAACCGCCCGACGAGCCAGCAGGAGATCCCAACTGTCAGGAGGAAGGCCGCGGTCCAGATCACCGCCTCCATACCGAGCTGTTTCCCGAGAACGTACAACAGCCAGATCAGCGTCGCCATCATCAGGAAGCCCATGAACTGCTTGGCGGTTTCCATCCAGGCGCCCGGTTTCGGCAGGAACTTCATCCACGCCGGTATCGCGGTGAGGAGAAGATACGGGAGCGCCATGCCGAATGCCACGGCACCAAAGATGAGAAGGATGACCGACGCAGGCTGAGCGAAGGCAAAGCCGAGCGCAGAGCCGAGAAACGGGGCGGTGCACGGTGTCGCGAGAATCGTGGCGAAGACTCCCTCCCAGAACGATGCTGCATATCCCCCCCCTTCGTCCCCCCGCCGGGATATCGCACTGCTCACGCCGGTCACCGCGGCGCCGGGCAGACGGATTTCATAGACGCCGAAAAGGCTCAGACCGAAGGCGAACACGACCGCACACATCGCGATGACAAAAAGCGGTTCCTGAAACTGAAAGCCCCAGCCGACCTGCTGTCCGGCGATCTTCAGGATGATCACGATCGATGCAAGCAGAAGAAACGAAACGAGAATGCCCAGCGAGAAGAACCATCCGAGCTTCTTGACCTGCCCGGGATGGCCACCGGCCATCCTCACAAGTCCGAAAACCTTCAGCGCAATCACCGGCAGGACGCACGGCATCACGTTCAGGAGCAAACCTCCCAATAACGCAAAGACGATATAGAGCACGAACGGCTGCTGCGACGCCGCATTCTGTCCGGTTTCAAATGTCCGGTCCAGCAACCCTTTCTCCGGCACGGATGATCCTCCACCGGGGAGTCCCTTCAGAAATCCCGCACCGAGCGGTACGTCGTACGACAATCCGCGCCGTTCTCCGCCCTCGAACCGGTACAGGATCACGCCGCGCACCACCGCATCGTGCGTACCAGGCAGAGAGGACGAAATTGGCATCCTCATCGTAACCTCCGAAGCACTCGCTTTCACCTGCACCCGGCCAATCGTCAGCTGGTCCGCCGGACCGGGATAGAAATCCGGCATTCCGTCGGCCGACGTTACGAAAGCATTGCCAGGCATCGCAATGAGCCGTAGCTCCACGACACCATTCTCTGCCTTCGGGGTAATCGTGAAACCTGCGTTCGCATCCCATGGTCGAGGGATGAGACCCCGGTACTTCTGAAACAGGAGAACGTGGTCTGAGGCAGGATCGTCGCCCAAGACAGGGAGCGTGAGTTCTACCGAGGCCTCCCCCGGGACACAGGTCTTTTCGCATTCGAGCCAGCTCACATTCGCCTTCAGGTTCAAGCGTGAGCCCGGTTTCAGGCCGGGTGAAGGGGCGATGCGGACAAGCAACATGTTCTCATGCGCATACCCGTACGTGAGAACATCGCCGCTTTCTAGCGTTTTCACGGGGAGCGGCCATTCAACTTCCCCCGCAGAAAGCCCTTGGGGAAGACTCCAGTTGATCGAAGTTGCGAGCCCAGACTCGCCAGGGTTATTCCAGTAGGTGTGCCACCCCCCATCCATCGTCATAAGGACGCCCACCGTGAAGGGGAGGCCCGGCTTCACGCTCCGCACGTCCGCGATCAGCGCCACGCTGGTGTGCGCGCCCGCACTTCGCTGCAACGATTGGCCGTATGCGCCGACCGCCAGAAGAAGCAGGAGCCCGCTCAGCAACATTCGTGATCTGGTTTTCATCGAAGAATCCTTGCGAGGGGTGGGAATAAAAAAGGTGGTCCGGGGACCACCTTCAGATAAGAAGCCGGCAATCTCCAACGTCACTTCTTCTCCCCTTTGTGCTTGGTGTCGACCGGGTGGAGAAAATTGGCCTTCCAGCGTTTTCGGATAAGAAGAACAAGGTACGCAAAGAGAAAGAGAAGAACGACACCGATGACGATGATGTTCATCCCGACAAAGTTCACACTTTCGGAATCTGCTCCACCCATGGCTGCCTCATATTCGATCTCTGGTATACGAAGCCGCGGCCAGAGAGTTGCCGTCTCCCCGGTGAAAATATACGCAAACCGTGACGGTAATGCAAGATCGGGGCTGAATGCCGTATTCCGCGCCGTCAGAGGCGAATCCAGTCCTCCTCCATCTCTCGCAGTACGACTTCCGGCAGTTGTGGAGCACTGAACAGACCGGCCGCCGCCCGTTGGCGCATCGCCTCATAGAGGCAAACGGCGGTGGCGACGGAAACATTCAGACTCTCGATCATCCCGAGCATAGGGATCTGCACCCGCGCGTCTGCCCTCTCCGCGGCTTCAGCTGAGACGCCGCGATGCTCATTGCCGAGAACAAACGCGACCTTTCCCGTCAGGTCGAGGGTGTACAAAGACTGTGACGTGCCGCCGATTCCCGTTGCATAGATCCGGAAGCCCTCCGCGCGCAACGTGGCATAACATTCGTCCACAGATGTATGCTTGCGGCGATCCACCCACTTGTTCGCGCTCGAGGAGCTTTTTTTTCCGATGCGGGGAAACTTCTCGAGGGTATAGAGCAGTTCCACCCTCATCACGCCAACTGCGTCGCACGTACGGAACACCGCACTGACGTTATGGGGATCATGGATGTTTTCCATGACGACGGTGAGCCCCGGCTGACGGTGTGCCAGCACTCGCCGGATTTTCTCCAATCGTCGGACGCTACGAGGCATCGGATATCTCCACAGGATCCCTTGCCGCAACAACCGGGCGCCTTTGCTCGGGTCTCACCTGGAGCGCAACGATCGCCCCCAGAACAAGGAGCGCCCCAAGAACCCGAGGCGCGTCCATGGCTTCTCCCAGCACCACCGCGGCGGAAACGATAGCCACCACCGGCTCAAACGTGCTGATAATGATTGCGCGCGAGGGGACAACGCGCCGGAGGCCCGCGAGGTAGAGACTGTAGGGGATTAACACCGAGCCAACAGACAAAGCGGCGAGCGCCCCCCATGTCCCCGCCGAGACCGGTTCTCCCAGCGTCGTCCACGGGGGATGGACCACCAGCCAGAACAACGAGGCGAAAAGCACGGCATAGAACTGGACGGTAAGAACGCTGTAACGACCAAACAGAGAACGGGGGTAGACGGTCATGAACGCAAACCCGATCATGGAGAGAATGCCGGTGAAGAGCGCCAGGGCAGACAATCGGAGGTCACCTGATCCCATGCCTCCGACGGCGAGGAAGCAGCCAAAGAGCGCTGCGAGCGCGGCAGCAACTTTTCCCGGCGATAGTTTCTCGTCACCTTTCCACACCGCAAACCCCATGACGGCGAGTGGCGCGAGATACTGGAGGAGAATCGCCAGCGCAACGGTGCTTTCCTTTATCGTATAATAGTACGTGAAATTCGTTCCAGCCACTCCGACCAGCCCCACCAGGATAAGCCGCCACAGATCCGCCCAGTGGACGCGGAGAAGGTCCGGCCTCTTGAGGGCGAAGAATGCAAGCATGAGAAGACAGGAAATCGTCACACGGGTCTGAACGATCAGCAGCGTCCCGACGCCCTGGTTCTGCAAGACTTTCGCACCTGTTGCGGAAAGACCCCACAGCGCCGCGGCCGCCAGTATCCATAAGGTTCCTCTTCCCCGGTTCATCCCCTCACTCGGATTTCTCGGTGGACGCGTCGTCCGCCTTCCGGCGATAGAGTTCGCTCAAGCCCGTATCGCCCGCGAGTTCGTACAGGTAGGCAAGTCGTTTGTAGAGCATAATGGGATTGCGGATCTTTTCAAGGCCGCTTGTGACGAAATCGATGAGCGTGGTGATCGGCGGGATATTCAGATCGGGATCGTAGCAATCGCAGGCGTCGAGATAAGGATCCGGCTCGTCGGGTTTCGCCTGCGCAGCCCTCCGGTAGTAATGCACGGCGAGCTCGAAGTTATCGCTGGAAGAGTATGTCACCTCGAAAATGCTCGCCAGCCACAGAAATACGTCATAGGCCATGTCGGGAAATTCGACGGCGAGCTTTTCGCCAAAGAGCCGCACCTCATCGGGCGTGAGCGAATGGTTCCAGAAGAGGAGGCGGTATGGCTCTACATCTTTCAGCCTCTGCGCGATGGCCGCCTGGAACACGTCGAAGATCTCATTGAAATCTGTCGAGGCCGCAAAACACCGACGTATTTCCTCCACCGAGTAGGCTCGCATACGTGCAGAACTTAACAAACCCCCCTCTGAAAATCAACGCAACAGGAGCATTTTTCGCTGTTGCGTGACGTCACCCGCGCGGAGCCGGACAATGTAGACGCCGCTCGCAAGCTTCCCCGCATCGAACTGCACAGTGTAGACCCCGGCCGCCATTCTCTGCTGGACGAGCATGGCAACCTCCCTGCCGAGCAGATCATACACCGTGAGAGAGACAAATGCTGAACTCGAAGCGCCATCTCCCACCCTCACCCCGCCCGATTGGGATTTGGAATTTCCAATTTGGAATTTGATGTTCGTTGATGGGTTGAAGGGATTGGGAAAATTCTGGTCGAGGGCGGATTGGAGCGGCAGTGGACCTGGAGATTCTGCCACACCCACGCGGATGGAATCCGTGCCCCCGTACTGGTGATACCGGGCCGAGAAT
>DAIUKN010000034.1:0-4792 GCA_036848195.1 Bacteroidota bacterium | reverse complement strand
AGAATTCCTGCAGATACTGGTTGGCCACTGCCCCGTCCTGAATGATCAGCAGGTTCTCGTTGTTCGAGTTTTCCGCAGAGTTCGTCCAGTTGTGAGAACCGGTGATCGTGACCGGTGTCCACGCTGGATCCTCAGCGTCGATCAGGCCATACTTGTGATGAAGGAGATACCCTGAAGAACCCGGACCGGATTTCAAGCGGACATCGATCCCTGCCGATACCAGGGCATCGTACTGGGACCCCTGATCGACACCATTGTCCATCACGCCGCGGACTTTCAGGGCCGCAGTCTCCCTCTCGACCAGCGCTCCACGGATGTCGGTCCTGGTGAGCGTGAGGAGAGCGAATGCCACTGAATGTCTCGCGCCACTGATCGAGGCAACGATGTGTGAGGTGGTCCGATCGCTCGGGCTGAAATAGCACTCCACATTCCGACCCGCAATCACGAAACGGTGGGGCGTGTCGTCCAGCTTCCGGGCACCGAAGCGAGACCGCGCAGCATCCGGAACGTCAGTCGCGCTCCCCCACATCTCGTTGAATTCGAGCGTATACCCCCCCGCCAGTGCCGCGTCCTGGATCTCAACCACATTCTGCTGGTCGGCAATTGTGCCGGATTCGGTGGGGTTCCAGGAACCGGTCCAGACCCAGGCGCTCTCTGGAGCTCCGCCGCGGCCGTCGACGACGAAAAACTTGTTGTGCATCAACCCCGCTCCGTTGTTCACCGGATCGAACGTGTCGGTGATGAACGGGACGCCGTTCGAAACAAGCGTTCCGAACGGAGAAGAACTGCGGTTGTCGTTTTCGCAGATCACACGAACACGAATTCCCCGGTTCCGGGCAGCGACAAGGGCTCCGGCGATATACGCTCCAGGTGTGCCACTGAGACTGTAGAGGGCCGCGTCGATCGATCGCCGGGCATTGGTGAAGCGGCGGAGGATCAGAGGCACGAAATCCTGGTTCGCGGCAGCCGGTTGGTACCATGCCAGAGCCGGGTTGACGGATGTATTGAAGTAGACATTGATGGCGCCAGTGGATCCCGACGGTGAGGCCGTGCTTGCGACGAGAACAGGAGCAAAGCTCGTGTCGATCCCGGAAACCGAAAATGCCTGAATATAATAGACGGTGGCTGGTGTCAGACTCTGAAGACGCACCCCGTGCCCGGTTTGCAGCGTATCATTTCCCAACTGACCGATTTCGAGCGAGCGCGTGGTCCCGTACCGAATCCGTGAGGTCCCCGGATTGGTTGTCCGCCACGAGATGGTCAGGGATGTGGGAGAAATGTCGGTTTCCACGGGAAACGTGGCAATCATCGGACCCGCGGAAAGAATATCTGCCGGCGAGCGCGGCAAGATCTGATAGCCGCCGATGTACGGCGGCGCGCCAACAAACTGACCGACCACTCCCGTGACATCGAAGATCGAAACCGGGATTGGTGCTCCGACGAGGTTCGTGTTGTTGTCGATCCGGATCTGCGTTGTATCAGTTGGATCAATCAGAAGGTAGTTCGTGTTGGCACCCCAGACGCCGGTAGCGGGAACGGTTACATTTTTCAGCAGGACAAGCCTTCCTTCATACGTTTCGACGCCTCCGGAACCGTCATGGGCAATCTGAGATGCCGTGACCTCCAGGGGAACGACGCTATTGCCCGTGCTGACGAGACTGTGCAGCATCGGGTTTATGATCTCTGTCAGGCCTGAGAACGGCTGGACAAGCCCCGAAACCAGGACTTCATCGCCGATCGTCACAACCGATGAGAAGGCCGTGCCGAAGATCGCGAGGCCGCCGGAGTTGTCCTGGATATACGAGGGCCCACCGAATTCATTGGCCACCGTGACAACGCCGCGGACGGTCACCAGTGTATTGTTACGCAGCGGAACGCCGTTGATATCGTTTTCCTTCACAGCCGAAACCGGCAACGGTGTTCCGTGGACAAAGACCAGCGGTTGCGTCCCGATGGGATAGACCGAATCGGGCGCAGAGCCGGTCATCGTGAAGAATACTGTATATGCAGTTGAGTCTTTCGGGGTCACGCCGCCAATGCCGACAAGCACACTGTCGCCGCCCGCGAGAGCCATTGCGCCTACGAGCACCGTGTCGCCGGAGACGGCGACCGATGGGGTGCCCGTGGCGGAGACGGTGATATCGGCCACCGACCGTGACCAGATCCAGCTCGCGGGCACAATAAACCGCGCTTCGCGGATGATGAACGGCGAGGAGCCGAAGAGACCGACCGTGATCCGCTGCTCCACTGCACCGGCAACGATCTGCGGGGCCACAATGGCCGTCCCGCGGCCGACAAGCCCTCCGGCAACCGAGGCATCAGTCTCCTGACCCGGAGTCACCGCCCACGGACCGGTGAAGAGCATATCTCTCGATCCGCCATCGTTGAACGACACCAGAGAGTCCACGAAGCCGGCCGGCACGGCAATCTTGAAACCGCCGGCCCCATATCCGTAGCCTTCGGCGATGCCGTTGTCTTCTGTCCGATACGATCCGACCACGTTTCCGCCCGCATACGCCAGAATCGGCTTGTTCACGGCCGGTGAGCCCGTCCGTACAAGCCATCCGCCATTTCCCCCGGCGGACATCGAAAGCACGGTGAACGTCTTCGAGGCGCTGGTGAGGTTGGTTGTCGTCGACCCGACGCGAGCGGCCCTGACAGACGCTGTCACTCCCAGTGCGTTATTGTGCTTTGCGTAGATCCAGCCCGACCAATTGCCTCCGGCATCAAGAGTGACGACCGGTTGATTCGAAGCAGAGAACGCCGTCCCATTACTCCAGACTCCGGTACTGCTCCACATGTACTCGTTGTTCGTACCGGAGTAGATCTTCAGATAGGCCTGTCCGTTCGCCCCGGCTCCCCATCCCTCAATGCGGACGAACAGGGCGTACGGTGAGCCGGTTGTACCGGGCCCGCCGCCATCGGCGATCGCAGCGGGTATCCTCACTGCGGTGAGCGTCTGGGCATCGAGGGTCCAGATCGGAAGCAGAAGGAGGAGACAGACACTTTTCAGGAGCGGCACATGTGCCTCAGGAATTTGTTTCCGGGGTTCGTTTGGTGGTGGGCTTCAGAGGCACAATCCGCAACCGAAGAAGCCCCGCCGGAAACTCGGCGGGGCTTCCCGGGTTTGAGCGTGTGCAATTTCTAGAACGTGTAGCGCAGACCGAGCTGCAGCTGCCAGCGCGAGAGGATATTATCCGCCACAAAGGGATTTGCTTTCCCATCCTTGATCGGAAGTCCTGCCCACTGGTATTTGGGTTTGCCGTAATCCGGTCCTGCTGTTTTTTCCAGACCTTTGAAGGTGTACAGGTTGACCGTCTGGTTGACGCCGGCGTTCCAGATCCAGCCCCAATCACTGTTCAGGAGATTCAGGACATTGAGCACGTCAATGGTGATCTCGACTTTCTGCCCGGCAATTGTCGGGATTTCCTGATTGAGCCGCAGGTCAACTGAATGATTCCATGGCTCGCGGGGCCCCGAACGCTCGGATATTCTCCCCTTGTTGTCCTTCATATAGGGATCAGCATCGATATAGGCGAAAAGTTGAGAATAGGCAGCGTCGGTCTTCGGGAGTGTAGCGCCGGTCGATGATACAAGGAGAATGTCGTTTGCATCTTTCGGCACATACGCGAGGTCGTTGTCGCTGCGTCCGTCACCGTTTACATCCCCATTGACCATATACGAGAATGTTCGACCCGACTGGCCGTTATAGAACAGACCAAGAGTGGTAGCCAGGCCTCCGCCCCAATCATGACGGTACGACACTGCCCCAAGGATACGATGACGACGGTCCCACTGGGAATACGTCAGTTGCGGTTCGTTGGGATTGCCGGGGGTTGGATTGAATCGCCATCCCGAGCTTGCGGTGGTGGATGTATTGCTGTTGATGTCTTTCGCAATCCCCCAGGTGTAGGCGACGGTCCCATTTAGCCCTTCGGGGACATTTCGTTGAACCTGCAGTGTGACGTTCGCGTTGCTCCCCTTGTCGGTGTTTGTGACGAGAAAGACGCCGGGAGAGAATTGGTTGTTCACCCATTGGGCTGAAAACGTCGTACGGGTCGTGTCGTATTTCCCGTACACCTCGCGACCATCGCCAACAAGTTTACCTCCCGGAGTCAGCGAACCCCGACCCGGCAGAATGTTTGCGGCATCCTGCAATCCCTTCAGATTGATATTCTTGTAGTATGCTTCATTAAGGTTGAGAGAGAATATCCCTTCTACGGTTGCGACAAGATCGTACGGGAGTTTGTAATCCACAGCAAGATTATACCGGAAAATTGACGGGGCTTTGAAATTCGGATCAGTCAGGTCAACTTCCGCGCTTGGTAATCCGGTTGCTGCTTTTGGCTGACCGTACGGATTGGCAATGAAATTCGTCGGCGCGGTCGTGACGGTGTAGAAATCCACCCCGGTGTTGCTGTACTGGTTGGAGACCCAGACGTAGGGGAATCGGCCGTAGAAAATCCCCACACCGCCGCGGACCTGGGTGGTCCGCTCTTCGTCAACTGCCCAATTGAATCCCACGCGGGGTGAGAACGCCAGCGATGTTTTCGGCGGTGTGTCGGTCCGGTACCCAAACGTCGAATCGATGGCCTTGTTGTAGTTCGGGTGATCCGGGTACGTCGGAACATCGACACGGACCCCGGCAGTCAATTTCAGTTCAGGAGTCACTGCCCATTCATCCTGGGCATACACGCCAAATGCGGTGGCGCCCCAGTTTGCTTCCTGCTGGGGATTCGTCGTGCCGCTTCCTACACGTTCCGCTACTCCGCCACGTCGAATCCCCAGCAGG
>DAIUKN010000033.1:0-11787 GCA_036848195.1 Bacteroidota bacterium | reverse complement strand
ACGCCACGAATCCCCCACC
Source organism: Bacteroidota bacterium (assembly GCA_036848195.1). Lineage (GTDB taxonomy): Bacteria > Bacteroidota > Ignavibacteria > UBA10030 > UBA6906 > DAIUKN01. The sequence goes on along the minus strand of DAIUKN010000033.1, from coordinate 11,768 downwards.
GATCACCAGGACCTTCTTCCCGAGGTTGACGCGATACCCATGGTTGATGTTCAAGAGGTAGTCGATGGCCTTGACAACGCCATCGAGGTCGGCACCCTCGATCGTGAGGTCCCGCCCCTTCTGTGTCCCGGTCGAAATGAATACCGCCTCAAATCCTTCTGCCTTCAGTTGCTTCAGTCCGAAGCCATCCCCGAGGGGAGCGTTGTAGCGGATCTCCGCCCCGAGGAATGCGATCTTTTCGACCTCCTTGTCGATCAGGCTCCTGGAGAGGCGGTACTCGGGAATCCCGTGGCGCAGCATCCCCCCCGGGACTCCCGTTGCTTCGAATATGGTGACCGGGTAGCCCATCAGCACGAGGTCGTGTGCGCAAGAAAGGCCTGCCGGGCCGGATCCGACAACGGCAACCTTTGTGCCTCTTCCGATCTGCTTCCGGGCTCCGACCTGAATCGGGAGATGCCACCGCCACTTGTTACCCGGTTCATTGCCCGCTTCGAACAGCTTGTCCTGCGTGTCGGGAGCGAGAGACTCCGGACCGAACTTTTCTGTGACAAACCGTTTGAGAGCACGGATGCTGACCGGTCCGTCGATCTTCCCGCGGCGGCAAAGGTCCTCGCACGGAGCCGCGCAGACGCGGCCGCACACGCTTGCAAGCGGGTTCGGTGAGCGCGCCGTGAGGTAGGCGTCTTCGTACCGTCCTTCGGCGATCAGCTGGACATACCGACCCGCATCGGTGTGAACCGGACATGCAATCTGGCACGGGACGAGCCCTTTCCAGAACTCGATGTCGGGGATGACGATTGGTATTTTGTCAGGCATCACTCTGCCCTGTGAGTTGAGTAGAGGCGAATGAGAAGGTCAGCCGGGATGGAGAGGTACGGTAAGAGGAACGCCGCCGCAGCCCTCTCGGGTGTGGCATCGCCAGTCAGTTTTCGGATGAATGAACAGGTAGAGCGAGGAGACAGATCGAAGGGAACCTACGCGCCAAAAAGTAGAGAGTTCCGGGAACAAACACAATATGCTCTGGCGCAATCCCCTTCAAAACGATGCGCGCCCTGGAATGGTGCGCATGGATAGGTCCGCAATTGTCACATAATTTCAGACTATCTTATCTGAATATAATACCGAAGAACAACTTTGTCAAGTGATAGTCAAAAGAAGGTCCGACTGACCCCGTTCACATCCGGGAGAGGATCCTCTCCTCCAAATTGATCGCCTTCGGGAAAAGGATATTGTTCTCCAGGTGGATATGCTGATGCAAGTCGCGCTCAAACTCGGCGAGCTCGCCGTAGGTCACTCTGTAGGTCGTGCAGGCGTCTGACGGCGGTGTAAGGCCGGAGCTAGCACTCCGGATGAAAGCGAAGGCATCTCCGGCCGACCGGTGTTCCGCCTCCATCATGCGGATCGGATTCCGGATGGTGCCAAAGGGAGGCGAAATCATCGGCCCGCGTGTGCCATCTGCCGCAACAAGTGTCCTAATGTACGGGAAGAGGACCAGCTCTTCTTTCTGCATATGACGGGTAAGTTCGTCAGCGACGGCATGAAAGCGGTCCGCAATTCCCGCAAGTTCGGGATGATTCCTTCCGTGGACCTAGACCACCTTATCGATGTGCCCCAAGATGAGGGGAAGCGTGCGCCGGACGTATCGATGATGGTTGTTCACGATGAAATCTGAAAGCGCGTCGAGTTCCCACTCATCGGGACGGAAGGGGCTCGTGTCGCCCGCCTTCTCGAGTTCCTGCAACTCCTGAAGGACCGTCCCCGAATCCACCCCCCGTTCAGAGCAGGCAGCTTCGAGCGTTTTTCCACCGTTGCAGCAGAAGTCAATGGAATACTTTTCAAAAACGGCCGCTGCCCTCCGGTCTTCGGTAACCATTTCTCTCACTGTTCTCGTTGTCATCGTTCCTCTCCTTCCGTTCGCTAGTGAATGTGTTCTTCTGCCGGGGCACCATGGCCACCGTCGGCCGATTCAATGGCCTTGTGCAGACGCTCAACATAATGGATGTAGCTGACATAGCTTGCCACGTAACGGCGTCCGGCTTCCACGTTCGCCGGCTGATAGGTCTTGCCGTTCTGAACACGTCGGAACGACTCTTCGAGCTGGTGCTTGAGTGCAGCGCCCAGCTCCTTTGACAATCCCTCCACCGAACCCTTGTCTAGCGACAGCTCTGCCGCGGCGATTCCAGGTTCAGGCGCTACGTCAGCCTCCTTCAGACCCGTGTACGGCGCCCCCTCGCCGGCACGGTGAACGCGGACGAGCGTCTCAAAGAAATATCGGTCCGCGAGCGACTTGGCATCGGTCCCCTGGGCTCGAACGCCGAGAGTACGCTCAAATGCAGAACGGATTTCCGGTTCGTCTGCCGGCCGGACCCAGATCAGCGCGTAGCGGACATCCCGGCTGTCGAGAGCCTGCCGGGCGGCTTTTACAACAGGTCCGTTCATTGTGTCGCAATGAGCCCACGCTTCGACCGACGAGAGCGCAAGAATCGCGATCGTCACTGCAACTGCACGGGAAAGTTTCGAGTGTTTCATCTGGGGACCTCCTTCTGGATCAGAGAGAGAATCATGTTTCAAGTGTGCATTAATATCAGACTCTTTTGTCTGATATTATAACACGAGGCTGGATTACTTGGTTCCCGCATTCATCAGACTACTCCTCGGTGCCTGCGGGATAGCCACTAGGCAATATTTGGCCACTCGAAGACTATTCCGTTAGGCAGGTCTTCGTTTACTGCCCCTTTGAGGGGCAGGTCACTCAGTTGACGCCGGATTCCTGAAGATGTTCTGTAATGCTCACCCCGTCGTTTGGGTATTCTCACCCCTTGGCGAGAGGAATCTCAGGAGGGGTAGCGCGGTGAGGGAGACAGCCGCCATCAGGGAAAAAGCAGCGGGGTATCCCACCGCCGGGATGGTTCTGCCAACGGCAAATGTCGCCCAGGATTCACATCCGTTTGTCGCACCCATGAAGGCGCTGAACTGTGTTGCGCCGAGTGCCGGATCACTGATTTCCATGAAGAGCGCGTAGGAGGAAGCTGTGAAAAGGCCGATGCAGCCATACAGGAGCGTCATTGTGGGGACCATCCATTCGCCCGCGCGCCCGGACACACCGGCGTCGAGGGCCGCGAGCGTAAAGATACACGCAGCCGTAAGCAGGAGGAAGACGGAGACGGCGGTCCGTTTGCCGAGGCGATCTGCCACATATCCTCCGATGATGGCTCCGGCCCCCATCGCCAGCACGGAATGGAGAGCAAAGAATCCGCCGACTTCCTCGGACGAGAGTCCTCTGTCGATCATGAATGGACCCGCCACTCCCCCCACCGCTTCGAACCCGGACCCGGCGATCAGGGCAAAGAGGAGTCCGAACCAGGTCGCTCTATTGCGGGATGCAGCTCTCAGCCGTGGTAGCAATGCGCGCAACCGCTCCCGGATACCGCCCTCCTCCCGTATGGAGATGGGTGCCAAGCGGGAAAGGAGGACGAGAGTCGACGATGACCAGATAACAGCCACCAGAAGTACTATGACCGCAGTCGGGCCAATCCGCTGCTCCAGCAGCAACGCACCTCCCCCAAGGGCCGATCTCCCCACCAACATACCCAGTTGCATCCAGCCATTGACCGAGCCCCGTTCCTTGTCGGGAACGGTTGAGATGGCAAGCGCATCGATTGACGCATCCTGCGTCGCGGCCGCGACTGCATGAAGCAGAAGAAAAGGAACGAGGATCGCGAGATTTGTCTCAAGGTCCCAGAAGAGAAGGGGAATCAGGGAGCACCCCATCAGCAGCTGCATTGAGAGAATCCAGGACCGGAGGTTCCAGCGGGGCGTCTGAACGCCATCGATGAGGGGGGACCAGAGGAACTTGAAGATCCAGGGGATGACAAGAATGGACGTGAGGGTGGTGATGGAACCTACGTCGACCCCGGCGGCCCGGAGTTTCGTCGGGAGCGCCCACCAGATGAATCCAATGGGACCCCCCTCGCTGAGGTACAGAGCGCCGAAAAGGACATGCCGACCCCGCCTGGTCGCAAGCAGATTCACCATTCTCCCCCATCACTGGGACTACCGGCCACCAAACGACGTGGAGTTTCTCCGGCAGTGTGTTGTTGTTGTCAACCGAATTTCATGCCGTCGTGCGGAGCCATCGGTGGGTGAGGCCCCGGGCGATACGATGTCTAGAGTCATGCTTGGCGAAACCCATCCGCGTAGGAGCGAAAGAAGCACTCGTTGGCGAGGGAAATGATTCTCCGGCCTCAGCCATAATAGCCGGATGGCTCCGGATGGCTCCGGATGGGGCCTGGGATTGCCTATGCGGAACCTGTCGATGTGGAAGAGGATGCAAAATACGAATCCGATGAGGAGAGCTTGAACAGCTTTGCCGCATTTTCCCACATGATCTTGCGACGTTCGCGCTCGGGGATCTTCAACTCCTCGATGAACTCAATATAGGACTCCATCGAAGCGATGGGCCAATCGGTTCCGAACAGGACCTTTTCCGGCTCCACCCCGTACTCGAGCATTTCCTGGAGCTGTTTGCGCATAAAGGATTCAAAGCGGTCCGTAAACCCTCCCAAGACCAGACCGGAGATGTCGGTGTAGACGTTCTTGTTCTTGTAGACCACTTCCATGCAGTCCCGAATCCAGGGATTTCCCAGATGGCAGATTACAAAATCCACCCCGGGGTGCTCGACAGCGACCTCATCCACATGGAGAGGGTGAGAATACTTCAGCTTCCCCGTTGGTGTAAAAGTATCACCGGCGTGGATCATCACAGGGACCTGATACTCCTCGGCGAGTACATAGACCGGTTGCAGATTTGGATCGTTGGGGTAATACGGTTCATATCCCGGATAGAGTTTCAAACCCCTGATCGAGCCCTCTTGGAGATATCCCCTCAACCCGTCCAGCAAGGGCTGGGAGAGGGTGGCATAGCTGAGCCCTGCCACCACCTGCACATGTCTGAGTTTCCGTGTCGCTTCCACGATGGCTTGCGTCGACGGCCGACCGGGCGTGACTTTGTAGGACGTCAGGACGAGTGCAATATCAATCCGGTTCCTTCGCATCTCTCGCTGCAGGTTTTCCAGACACGTACGCAGAGAATCTGATGACTCGTCGTGATAATTGTTGAGATGGGTATGACAGTCGATAATCATGCGGACCCAGTTCCTTGATAGATGGACTGCGGGCTTGGCCGAGCACTCACTGCTTCCACAGTTTGTCCAGGAGATGCGCCGCCCATTCGCGTCCTCCGAGTCCGAACGCGATTGCCAGTGCAAGACAGAAGGCACCAAAGCCTATCTGGAAAGCGGAGACGAGGATCTGTCCGCCGATCGACAGCTGTTCCAGAGCGACGGAGACAACAAAGAGCAGAATCGCCCATTGCGTAATGTGACTGATCACATCGGCCCCCGAGATCCCCACATTACTGAGATACGTAAAAGACATCGCCCGGACAATCTTGGCGAGAAATGCGCCGAACATCAGGACCATCACAGCGACGATCACGTTCGGCATATACAGTATTACCTTGTTGAAGAGAACTGCAGCGTTTTGCAGTCCGAGAGTGTCCAGTGCGGCAAGGATGACGGTGAATATGATGACCCAGTAGATAAGGTTTGCCAGGAGAGTCACCGTGGTGTACCGCACACCACCCTGCAGCAGAAAATCTTCGATACCCGCTTTTTCGGCGAGGACGTCGACACGAAGGAACTTCAGGAGACGCAGAGCTCCGCGGCGAAGGAGGCGGGCCACGATCCATCCCAACACCAGCAGCACACCAACCGCAAGGAGTGTCGGGAGAGCAATGCTGATCTGCAGCCAGAACGACTTCATCGATTCAAGTGTCGCAGCAAGTTTTTCCGGCATAGACAACTCCTTGATATGGGGATTTCTCAATGATGGTTTTTTAGACGAGTTTCATACAGGTCGGTCCGGCGATCTCGCCAGTTGAGAACGCTCCCGGCCTGCCGATGGCGACTCAGAAGTTCCAGATCAACGTCATCGACGATGACCGTTTCGATGTTCGGCGTGCATTCCGATGCTATGGCGTCCCGCGTAAATGGAATGTCCGAGGGGGTGAATATTCCCGACTGGGCATACTGGACATCCATGTTCTCGACGGCCGGAAGATTCCCCACTGTTCCGGCTATTGCCGTGTATACGTGGTTCTCAATACACCGCGCCTGTGCGCAGTAGCGCACGCGGAGATATGCGTAACGCTCGTCCGTGCAGAACGGCACAAAGATGATTTGCGCTCCCTGCTCGACCGAAATTCTGCTGAGTTCGGGGAAAGTGATGTCATAGCCGATTTGGATGGAGATCTTCCCCTTGTCTGTCTCAAACACGTCAATCCTGTTTCCTGGCTGCACCCCCCACCACTTCTGTTCCTCCGGGGTGATATGCAGTTTGTACTGCTTGCTGATGCCGCCGTTCCTCCTGAACAGATAGGAGACATTGTAGAGGCGCTCTTCTTCGAGACTGAAATGTGACCCGCCGATGATATTGATGTCATATTTGATAGCCATTTTTGTGAAGAGTTCGAGGTACCCGGGCGTAAAATCAACAAGTTTTCGGACGGCCAGGCCGGGGCGCTCCGCCGTCACAAAGGAGAGTAACTGCATGGTAAAGAGCTCCGGGAAGAGAATGAAATCACTCTTGTAGTCGGCCGCAACGTCAATAAAGTACTCACAGTGCCGCGCAAAATCCTCAAAGCTTTTGATCTCGCGCATCTGATACTGCACCGCGCAAATCCGCACCGAATTCGACGCGACGAACTGTCTTCTGAAATCAGGTTGATAATCAAGGTTTGTCCACTCAAGAAGCGTCGCATAGCCAGCAGACTCCTTATCCGAATCCATGTAGCCCTTGAGGAGGCGTTTCAGAACGAAGCCATTCGAGAGCTGCGTTGTAAGAACGGGATCAAAGAGCGTCTTGTTGATGACCTTTTCCACGTACTCGCGTGCAGTCATCTCTTCCTTGCATTTTCCGTAGCCTGGAATCCGGCCTCCCAGGACGATTCTCATCAGGTTGTTCTCACGGGCGAGACTTTTCCGTGCTGCGTACAAGCGGCGGGCAAGCCGCATACCACGGAATTCGGGGTCAACCATGATCTCAATTCCGTACAACGTGTTCGCTTCAGGGTTGTGATTGGTTATAAATCCGCTATCGGCAATCTCCCGCCAGCTGTGCCATTCACCATACAGCGCGAAGTCCAGGATAAGACTGCTCGACGACGCCACTATTTTTCCTTCATACTCAATGCAAATCTGCCCTTTAGGGAAAGTCTTTACCTGGCTCTCAAGTTGCTCCAGACGCCATGGCTTCATTCCGGGGAAGCATTTCAGCTGGAGCTCCACCAATTGGTCGTAATCCTCCAGACGGATCTGACGGACGATGATCTGCTTCTCAAACTGTTTCAGATCGAGAGTAGCCATGTGTCCTCCATTCGAACTGGGTCCAAGTACGGTGAGGAGGCCCATTCTCCGAGGCCCGCCCCCGAATCGTCGATAGCCGACGTACGTTGTTTCACCGGGTCATCATGGAAGGGGCACCGGCCAGCATTCTTCCCTCCGCCAGAGAGAATTCGGCGTCTGGAAGGGATCCGCCGGTCTGCAATCCAGCAGTGCTGTCCTCGAGTGAGTCGAAAGACTGCAGTCAACGCCCATCGTCAATGTACACCAGTCACCGGACAGAGACAAGACCCGGACTGCAATCCAACCGCCAAGTTCCTGTGCATCAATGGAGCAGGAATTGCTCCGGCAACGGAAGGAGAACGTCAATTCCGGGCAGCTGTCGCGTCAGGGGCCGTGCCAGCCACGAGAGGCGTTCTCTGCATCCCGCCGCCTTTCACAATGGGAGATCCGTTGGTATTGAGCCTAGCGAAGTATACCGGAAAGAACTTCAGATCGAATAGGCTGAAAGGATGAAAGAGTAGTTAATCCCCGAAGGAAGGATTGAAGCGCTTCAGAGCCTCTCACAGACTGCTGAAAAACTTAGAGAATTCGTCTTTCACATGCCGATTTCACCCCCGAGTCCACAGCATCCGCAGCTCAAATTTCACGAATCATTTCATGGTTGGAAAACTTTCATGGTTGGAAAACGGAGATTGACCGTTCCCCCGCTACCCTATCGAAAGAAAGATCCCTATCACGAAAGTGGTAGGGATCTTTTGCCTCTCTGGGATAGTGGGAGCAGCCCCCCGGACCGCCGGTTACTTCAACAGCAGCAATGCCTTGGTCGCCGCGAATTCGCCAGCCTGCATTCGGCAGAAGTACACCCCACTCGCAAGATTCGAACCGTCAAACTTCACTTCGTGATACCCCGCCTCCCGTTCTCCACTCTGGAGAACCGAGATCTGTTGGCCGAGGGCGTTGTAGACGGTCAGGCTCACCTGGGATTTGTAGGGCAGGCCGTAGCGGATCGTCGTCGACGGGTTGAAGGGGTTGGGGAAATTGTTTGCCAACGCATACTTCTTTGGCAGGAGATCGTCCAGAATGGCGCGAACGGCATCTTCTTTCCCGACGACTATGCGGAAGTGCGATACCGGAGCACCCGGTGTGAACCGGTACACCGGATCCGAGCGAAGATCCGCCGACCGTGTACGATCGTCGTCGATCAGAACAATGTTGTAGTGCGAGGGAACAGCACCCACACCCGAAAACGAGAGCTGGGCCTGCTGCCAAACCGTTGCACGGACATCCATCGGCCATGATTCGATGATGTCAATGTCGGGCCGGATGTCCGTCGCGAACACGCCATTCGGCGGATCCCATTCCGGCCTGCTGAAGAAGACTCCCGGAATTTCGCCCACACCACGCGGCATTCTCTCGTCGAGTAGGTCTCTTCCTTTCATTGCCATAGGGGAGACGCCGATGCTGGTCGCACGATCGACGAAGTTCCCGGAGATCAGTTCGATGCCTATTCGCCAAAGAATAACGTCAGCCTGCCCGGATCCTCTCTGGGAGGAACCGGCGAGAGGAATACGGAGAGAGCCTCGATTGCCCCGATAGTCGATAAGGTAGCCTTTGAACGGCATGAGAATCGACGCTGTCGCGAAAGAGCCGTTGAAAGCCCACAGACTGCCGAGCGTTTCGGGTGCATTAGCGTTCTGCACCGCCGACCATTGGACGGCGTAAAGGTATGGATTGGTGATCAGGTTGAAGCCGCTATGCACAGGAATGGCGACAGACTTCCCTGAATCCAGTGCTGCTGTCGGAACAGTTGTGCGAATGACGATCTTTCCCCTGTGCAGAACCCAGAACGCGCGGCCGGGGGAAAAATTGAAAGTCGAGCTTGCATCGAATTGAACAAGATAGTTGTTCTCGGCCCCGTTTTCCCAGTATGCCACCCAGTCACCACCATTGGCGCCGGTCATGAGGCTACTGACCGATGCGTTGCTGTTGCCGGGAAGGCCAACGAGACGATAGTCGGTCGACTGATACGTTGCGTTGTTTGGATAAGAAGGGTAATCGACAGAGTCCAACAGTGCATATGTCGCCGGATACAGCGGTGAGGTTGTGAAGGTCCTGGGCAGCGATGGTTGACTCGTACCAACCGGGGCCCTGGCAAACACCCGCCAGGAATACGTTTGCCCCCTGACCAGTCCGCTGACCTGCCTCACCGTATCTGCGATTGTGGAATCGTCGAATACCGTGGTGGTGAAGCTCGGATTTGTCGCGATCTGTAATCGATAGAGAATCCCTGAGATCGGCCATGGGTGCCATCGTATGGTCACCGCGGTATCAACCACTACCGCGTTGTCGGCCGGCCAATCCGGTTCAGGATAGGGTATCGTCGGCGCATCGACGAAAAAAGCGACGCTGTCCGACACACCACCGCCGGGAGGGTCATTCACCACGAAAACCTTCCGGATCCCCTTCTCTGCGGCGCCGGTAATGCTGATATCTACCGTCATACGTGTTGCCGAGTCAACCGTGGTCGCATTGACAACGATCCCTGGCCCCATGTCGACCCGGGTGACTCCGTTCACGAAGTTGTTTCCCGCCAACACCACATTGAGTCTCTGGAGCAGTTGCGCCCTGGCCGGGGTGAGCGTGACAAGAGATGGAACGGGATTGCTGCCGACAACGAATGCGCCGGCGAGAGTCACCAATCCACCGCCGGGAGGAACATTGAAGACGTTGACATCGCGCGGGCCTTGAGCGGCCGCGGTGTCAATAGTGATCGTAACCACGAGCTGGGTCGAAGTATTGATGGTTGTAGACGTAGTGATCTGGTCTCCGAAACTCACTATCGTGGCCCCCGGTATAAACCCCGAACCCGTGAAAACGACGTTCAAGGTCTGCCCTCTTGTGCCGGTCAGTGGCGAGAACTTCGTGACCGTCGGAGCCGGATTGAGCACAAGAAACGTGTCGGTCCGGCCTGTCTCGGCGCCGCCGGTGCGCATCGCCATAATCACGGACCGTCCCGCATTCTGCATCGCGACGGTATATGAGGAGAGAACACCTGATGTGAATGGCGCGGTTGTCCCCCCCGCCTGGTAAATCACCCCGTTCGACGATATGTCCACCGTACCCGTAAACTGTGTTGCAGCGTTCCCATGCCGGTCGTTCGCAACCACACGGATATTAAAGGGGGCGCGCGTCACCTGGGTCCCGATGCTCCCTCCCCCGGCAGCCTCGATAAGAAATGTGTCAACTGGGCCGGGAAGATTGGTCAATACAAAGCTGGCGGGCGTTGCCACGCCGGCCGCGCGTGCGAAGACGGTAAATGAACCCGCAATCGCATTTGCTGTCAACGTCGAGGCAGCTGCGGCACCGGATCCGTCAGTCAAAGCGCTGTCCACGATCCCCTTTGCAAAGCTCCCACTCGGCCCGGTGGCCGGGGCTGTGAACGTCACCAGGACACCGTTCAGGGGATTTCCGGACGCATCTCTGACCAGAGCACCAAGGCGCAGGGGGAAAATTGTTGCGACGGTTGTGCCCTGCGGGGTTCCTGAAGTCGCAGATATGCCGCCCACCGAGCCTCCGATGTTCACCAGGTCAAAAACTGCAGCGCTGGAAATGCCGGTTGCTGTCGCTGTAACCTGAAAGTTGCCAGCAATGGAATTGGCGGTAAGAACCGGAGCGGTGGCAATACCACTCGAATTGGTGGAAAGCGTGACACTCTGCACCCCGCCGGGGAACGAACCACTGGGTCCCGATGCCGGCGCTTGAAAAGTCACTGCGATGTCACCTACGGCATTCCCCGCGGAGTCTCTCACGCTGACCGCCAGAGGAATCGAGAACTGGGAGTTCACTTGGGTAGTCTGGGGCGATCCTGCCACCGCGGTAATGCTGCCTGCCCGACCAAAGGTATTCGTCAAGGCATAGGCGGCCGTCGGAGCGACTCCAGGAATGGCGCCAACGACGACGTAACTTCCCACCACCGTATTCGCTCGAAATGCGCCTGATGTGGCGATCCCGTTCGTGTCGGTCATCGCTGCAGATCCACCCGGAGCAAAACTCCCGCTTGCCCCGGACACCGGCGCCGACCAGGTAACCAGTATTCCCCTGACCGGGTTTCCGGCCGCATCCCTTACCAATGCACTGAGGCGTAGCGGAAATGTTGTCCCGATATTCGTTGTTTGCGGGGTCCCTGACGTGGCTGCCACTGTCGTCGGGAGCCCGGCGATAACGGAAAGCACTCCGGAACCGGTTGGCGCGAGAGATCCCGCAAGAGCTCGCACCTCGACGCTGCCGATGAGTTTCCCGGTGAAGGTCGCGCTCTTTCTATCGACGCTGCTTACGAGGTCTCCGCTTGCAACACCGCCCGTCCGG
>DAIUKN010000032.1:0-12055 GCA_036848195.1 Bacteroidota bacterium | reverse complement strand
ATCGTTGACCCCTCCCGGACGCGCCGCAGGACGTCGATTCCCTCCGCACCCGGCAACCCGAGATCCAGGACAACAATATCAGGACGGGCTGTAGCAGCCTGCACCAGTGCATCGGCGCCTGTTTTTGTGCTTATGACATGAAATCCCTGCGCCCTCAATGTGATCTCGAGCAGCCTTAAGATCGGTTGCTCGTCATCAACGGCCAGGACCGTCGGCGTTACTGTCATTGCTTTTCTCCAATTCCTTGGGGTCCGCGACAACCACCGGGATATGGACAACAAATCGCGCCCCCCCTCCGGTGCCGTTCTCAGCTTTGATTGTTCCGCCGTGTGCTTCGACGAACCCCTTGGCTATCGAAAGCCCGAGTCCGCTGCCGTGCGAACGGGCACCAGCGACCCTGTAGAACTTCTCAAAAAGGTGGGGCAGGGCTTCGGCTGGAAATCCAGGTCCGTCGTCCTCCACGACCATGTCGAGGGCGGCATCGTTGATCTGCGCGGAAATCGTCACCACGGTACCAGCAGGCGTGTGCCTGCCGGCATTGCGAAGGAGGTTGACCAGCACCTGTTCCATGAGTCCGTGGTCGAGTTTGGCCAGTGGCTGACTTTCTTTGAGAGAAACGACCAGGCGGTGCTGCGTAAGTTCAGCGCGGATTTTTCGCAGGGTTGTCTGAATCATGTCGGCGATATCTACCCAGTCGAGCCGGGGTTTCAGGAGTCCCGACTCCAGACGGCTCATGTCGAGGAGGTTCTCAACAAATTGGTGGAGCTCGAGCGCGGAGCTGTGGATTTGGCCCAGCAGTTCCCGGCGGATGCCCGTTTCCTGTGACGCCTCTTCCACCAGCGTCTCGGACGATCCGACGATGCTCGCGAGGGGCGTCCTGAGCTCGTGAGAAATCGAGTTGAAGAGTGTAGAGTAGAGTCGCTCAGATTCGGCGTGGACGAGTGATTGTCGGGCAATCATGTGAAGTTGTTCGCGCTCGAGGCATGCGGACACCTGATCGATGATGGTCTGCAGCAGCGTCTCCTGTTCAACCGTGGGTGACCCTTTCGGCCATGGGATAGCGAGCACGCCAAGGGGATACCGGGGCCCCGATATTGGATAGTAGGTTGCCCCCGCAAATGGAAGAGTTTCTGTCCCTTTCCCTGCTTTCCGTTCGTTCCAGTAAACCCAGCTCGCCACGGTCAACTCTTTTCCTTCGGGTCGATAACTGCTTTCGGCATGCGGATTTCCGGAAAATTCGCCGTCAATCTGACTCAGGAAGATTCCGACAGAGGAACCGAATACCGACTGAATGTGATGAACGGCCGCCTTCGCGATGGCATCCTCGGATCGGACGGCAGCGAGTTCCCGGGTAAGGTTGTAGAGTGCTGCGGTGCGAGCCTCTCGAACCCGGATGGTCTGCTCGCGACGTTTGATCCTTGAGACGAGCACGGCAGAGGAAATTGCCACCACGAAATAGGTGACGAGCATCAGGAAATCTGCGGGCAGGGCGACGTCCAGCCTGAAAGAGGGGGGAATGAAAAGGAAATCCCAGAGCAAGGCGCTGAGTCCGGCCGCCATGAGAACCGGCCCGACACCAAGGAGCAGGGGGAGAAGGGCTATGGCAAGCAGGAAGATGAGCGACACGGTCTGGTAGCCGAGAACCCCCTTGAGCGGATAACAGGCGAGGGCGATCGTGCCGACCACAGCGCTCGCGGTAACATACTGCATCGCCCTGGAAGAGCGCTTCCTGAAGGGCCAGGCGATCCGGGCCGGGCCGGGCCGATCATCCAGTACACCGAGGACGAACACGTCGAGAGATCCGCTCCTCTCAACGAGTTCCTCCATCACGCCTTTACCGAACAGCCGCGCCCGAGGCGGTTTCCCGATAAGCAGCTGCGTTGCGTTTTCATCACGCGCGACGCGAAGGAGGGCGTCGGGGACCTTCTCAGCCGTTGTGGACACAATCTCTGCACCCAATTCACGGGCAAGGTCGAGATTCTTTCGGAGCTGGGCCTCCTCCCCGGTGGAAAGCCTCTGGGGTGTCTCGACGTGAAGGACAATCCACGACGCGTGAAGTGTATACGCCAACCGCCGGGCAGCCCGGATGAGGTTTGCCGACGCGGGACTCGCACTGACGCCGACCAGGAGGCGGTGGCCGGACTTCCAGGGTCCGCGAATTCCTCTGCTCTTGAGGTAGAGCTGAAGCTGATCGTCGACCCGCTCGGCGGTCAAGCGCAGGGCCATTTCACGCAGTGCCGTCAGGTTCCCTTTGCGAAAGAAATTCGCGATCGCCTCTTGGGAGCGTTCCGGAGAGTAGACCCGCCCTTCCGACAGCCTCTTCAGCAGGTCGTCGGGTGAAAGATCGACGAGCTTTACTTCGTCCGCCAGTTCGAAGATGGAATCGGGGATGGTCTCCAGAATCCGGGCGCCTGTGATTTCGGCGACCGTATCGGCGCGGGATTCGAGGTGCTGAACGTTGACGGTTGTGTAGACGTTGATTCCCGCTTCGAGAAGCTCCTCGACATCCAGGAATCTTTTTGCATGCCGGGCACCCGGGGCGTTGCTATGCGCCAGTTCGTCGACGAGTACCAGGACCGGACGGCGTTGAAGGATGGCGTCGAGGTCCATCTCTTCAAGTGATGTCCCACGGTACGGGATCCGGATCCTGGGGACGATGGGGGTATCAAGGAGGAGGGCCTCGGTCTCGGGTCGACCGTGTGTTTCGACATACCCGATCACGACATCGGTGCCCTGCTGCCTCGCCTCTCGAGCGGCTCTGAGCATCTCATACGTCTTACCGACCCCGGCGCACATCCCAAAGAAAATCTTAAGCCGTCCGCGAGATTTCTTCTGGTCCTCCTCCTTCAGGCGCTTGAGAAGCGCATCGGGATCGGGCCTTTCGATCGGAGTATGATCCATGGACGAAATGTACAAAAGTGGTACACCAAGCTCAATCCCGGGAGTCGGCTGCCGACGCCGGACCGGATTCCCCAAGAAGCTCATCTATTGCAATGTTGAGAAGCAGGACGTTGACTCGCTCCATCCCGAGAATTCCCCATTGCGGCGGTTCGACGTACTTTTCCACGAGGGCCTCGAGTCCCTTTCTGGCGCCCTGACCAAGTCCACGAGCTTGTTCCACACGTTCGATTTGTGCTCTGGCAGCTGCCGGACTGATATGCGGGTCAATCCCGCTGCCGGAAGCAGTGGACATATCTCCTGGTACGATGAAGGAGGCAGGCAGACGGTTGCGTGTGATGAACTGCCGGCTTCGCAACTCGACGCTATCGCGGAGCGAGCGGTCGGTCGGACCAAGATTCGAGCCCCCTGATGGGACCGGTTGATACGCAATGGCAGACGGCCTCGGCCAGAAGTACTTCTCGCCTGCGAATTCCTGCCCCACGAGGGAAGAACCAACCGTTCTTCCGTGAACTTCAACGAGGCTGCCGGCGGATGCACGCGGGAACAGGACGGCGCCCGTGAAGGTGATCAGAGCAGGATAGAGCACGCCGGTAACCACCGTGAGGAAAAGGAAGAGGCGCAAGGACGTCAGAGAGAATCGTTTCATCCTAAACCAATCGGAGTGTTGTGAGCATAATGTCAAGGATCTTTATCCCGATAAACGGGGCTACCAGACCGCCGAGCCCGTAGAGGAGAAGGTTTTTCCGCAGCACGGCTGCCGCTCCGGTGGGCCGGTACCTGACTCCGCGCAATGCAAGGGGAATCAACGCAATGATGATGAGGGCGTTGAACATCGTCGCGCTCAGGATGGCGCTCTCGGGGGTGGCCAGGTTCATGATGTTGAGTGCCGCCAGCGGACCTCTTGCTCCCTCTGTTGCATAGAGCGACGCGGCGATTGCAGGGATGATCGCGAAGTACTTCGCGACGTCGTTTGCGATGCTGAACGTCGTGAGCGCTCCACGCGTCATCAGGAGTTGCTTTCCAACTTCAACCACTTCTATCAGCTTGGTGGGGTTGCTGTCGAGGTCGACCATGTTTCCCGCCTCGCGTGCTGCCTGCGTACCACTGTTCATGGCGATGCCGACATCGGCCTGGGCAAGCGCCGGTGCGTCGTTGGTCCCGTCTCCGATCATACCCACAAGTCTACCGTGGCCTTGTTCTTCTCTGATTCGGTTGAGCTTATCTTCCGGCCTGGCGTTGGCGATGAAATCGTCTACTCCTGCCTCGGCTGCAATAGCTGCGGCCGTCAGCGGATTGTCGCCGGTGATCATCACGGTCCGGATCCCCATGGTGCGGAGATGAACGAAACGGTCCCTGATCCCCCCTTTGACCATGTCCTTCAGTCTAATGACGCCAAGGACCTCCCTGTTTTCGGCCACAACCAGTGGCGTTGACCCCTGCCGGGCCACCTCTTCGACCGTCATGTCGACTGCGGCGGGGAAGAGGCCGCCCTCGGAGTTGACGAGAGCTTTGATTGCGTCGGCGGCCCCCTTCCGGATACTCCGCACTCTGTTCGTCTCCGGGATATGGAATTCAACACCGCTCATCCGGTTCTGTGCGCTGAATGGAATGAAACGGGCTGCGCCATCTCCAACCTGCCGGGCCCTGAGGCCGTGCAATTCTTTTGCAAGGACGACGATGCTGCGGCCTTCGGGCGTTTCATCGGCGAGCGAGGCGAGTTGGGCCGCGTCCGCAAGGCGTTCGGGAGTAACCCCGGGTGCGGGAAGAAAGTCGGACGCCATCCGGTTCCCAAGGGTAATGGTGCCGGTCTTGTCCAGCAACAGAACGTCGATGTCACCTGCCGCTTCGGCCGCCCGTCCGCTGGTGACGATCACGTTCTTCTTTATCAATCGGTCCATCCCGCTGATTCCGATGGCACTCAGCAACCCTCCGATCGTCGTGGGGATCAGACAGACAAACAACGCCGCAAGAATGGGGAGTGTGAGAGGTGCGCTGTCTGTCTGCCCCGAGGCAATTTCGGAGTAATGGACAAATGCCGGAAGCGAAGCAACGGCCAGGAAGAAGATGATCGACAGCGCCGACAACAGAATGGTCAGGGCGATCTCGTTCGGTGTCTTCTGGCGGCGGGCACCCTCCACAAGATTGATGATCCGATCAAGAAAGGTGCTGCCGGGATCGGTAATCACCCGGATCAGGATTCGATCGCTCAGGACCTTTGTCCCTCCGGTCACGGCGCTACGCTCCTCGCCGCTCTCGCGTATGACCGGCGCGGACTCGCCTGTGATGGCGGATTCGTCGACACTGGCGATTCCTTCAATCACTATCCCGTCGGCGGGGATGACGTCGCCACTTTCACAGACGACAACATCTCCCTTTCTCAGATCGGGAGCAGGAACCCGTTGCTCTCCTCCCCGTTCGACTCGACGCGCCACGGTGTTGGATCGCGCTTTCCTTAGCGCGTCGGCCTGTGCTCTGCCGCGTCCCTCCGCAATCGCCTCCGCAAAGTTCGCAAAAAGAACGGTGAACCAGAGCCAGAGAGTGATCTGGATGTCAAACCAGGCGGGAATCCCGGTTACGACATCATGAACCGTGACAACGGTGGTGATCATCGAGACAACGGCGACGATGAACATGACCGGGTTCTTTGCGAGGGATTTTGGATGGAACTTCTTCAAGGAGTCCCAGACGGCTTGGGTCAAAACCTTTTGTTCGAAAACCGGCAGAGTTGGGTGGCTGGCACTCATCGCAGGAATGTCCTTCCCGCCAGCAAGAGAATGTGCTCGGCGACTGGTCCGAGCGCAAGGGCGGGGAAAAAGGTCAATCCGCCAATAATGACAATTACTCCAATGAGGAGGATCGCGAAGAGGAGGGAATCTGTGGGAAAGGTTCCGGCGGATGAGGGTGTTCGCCGTTTTGTTACAAGGCTTCCCGCAATGGCGAGGACCGGCACAATAACTCCGAAACGGCCGACGAGCATTCCTAGGCCAAGAAGGAGATTGTAGAAGACGGTGTTGGCATTCAATCCGGCAAAAGCGCTCCCATTGTTCCCGGCCGCGGAGGAAAAGGCGTAGAGGATCTGCGACAGACCGTGGGGTCCCGCGTTGCTGAGGCTCGCGAGTCCAGCCGGCGTCACCGCGGCGATCGCGGAGAACACGAGGATCACCGCTGAAGGGACGAGCAGAGCGACCACGGCCATTTTCACTTCGAATGCCTCGATCTTCTTCCCAAGATATTCCGGGGAGCGGCCGACCATCAAACCCGCAATGAAAACGGTTAAGAGCACGAAGATGAGTATACCGTACATTCCAGCGCCAACGCCACCGAAGATAACCTCGCCTACCATTATGTTGAGCATTGCCACCATTCCGGAAAGGGGACTCAGACTGTCATGCATGGCGATTACGGACCCGTTTGAGGCAGCGGTCGTTACGACGGACCAGAGGACGCTGTTGCCAATGCCGAACCGGACCTCCTTTCCCTCCATTCCGCCGAGAGCGTATTCTGATGTGAGACTGACACCAAGGACGATCACCAGCATTGCCATCATGCTCCCCCAGAGAACCCAGCCCTGACGGGTCGATCCCACCATGCGTCCGTACGTGTACACGAGCGCGGATGGAATCAAGAGGATTGCAAGCATCTGGAGAAAGTTGCTGAGCGGCGTCGGGTTCTCCATCGGGTGGGCGCTGTTGGCGTTGAAGAAGCCGCCCCCATTGGTACCAAGCTGTTTGATTGCCACCTGTGAAGCCGCAGGACCAAGAGGAATGGTTTGCTTCCCCCCCTCAAGAGTGACGATCTCCTGGGAGCCGGCGAATGTCTGGACCACTCCTTCTGCGTTGAGCACAATTGCATAAACCAGTGCGAGCGGGATCAGGAGGTAGAGTGTTGAACGGACGAGGTCAGTCCAGAAATTGCCGATCGTCACTCCGCCGGTTCGGACAAGTCCGCGGATTATGGCCAGCATTACCGCAATTCCCGTCGCGGCGCTGACGAAATTCTGGACCGTCATGCCGAGCATTTGTGTCAGGTAGCTCAGCGTTGTCTCGCCGGCATACGACTGCCAATTCGTATTGGTGACGAAACTGACGGAGGTGTTGAAGGCGAGATCCCATGGGACGGCGGGAAGTCCCTGAGGATTACCGGGCAAGCGATCCTGCAGGAGTTGAAGGGAGAAGAGGGTGGCTAATCCCCACCCGTTAAATGCCAGTAGGGAACCCAGATAGCGTAGCCAACTCATCTCTTCGAGGGGGTCGATCCTGCAAAGCCGGTACGTGAGAGTCTCGAACCAGCCAACGAACGGTGTCAGGACCGTGCGTGCTCCCTGAAAGGCCCGCTCCATGTATCTGCCGAGCACGGGCGTGAGGCAGGTGAGAATGGTAAAATAGAGCAAGATTTGGAGAGAATCCCGCAACCACATCATTGGCGGTCAAGCCTTCCATGCCATCTTCATGATCTTGGACTGACGGCATCCTTCCCTGGCTTTCTTGACCCCTCATCAGGTTCGCGGAATCTCCTCCAGGACCGAAAACAGGTCAGAAGATAGAGCGACGTAACCAATCCCATTACAACCGGCACGGACATGTTTAACCCCGCTTGTCAAATTGTTGCAACTGCAGCCAGACCCACTCGGACTGGATGGTGAACTAAGGTAGCGGGGAAGCCCCGTGAACGCCATTCACAAAGCGTAAAGGAGGTACCGGAAGAGATAAAGACTTGATAAAGAGGAAATATGGGATTGAAAGATGACCTGGATGCGCGAAAGCACGCCAGAAGCGGGCTTTCGCGGTGTTTTACGCTGAGATGGCTCTCGATTTGGCCGTCTGTTACGAGTATGCCATGGTCCCATGATCGGCGGGAAGAACGGCATTACGAGGCCGAAGATCTTCCGGCGGAGGTACCCTTTGGTTGATTACGGTTTTCTGGCGCGGCGGATTTGTTCGGTGAGAACCGTGTTCACTAACGATGAGAAGATGCAGTCGGTGATTTTGTCAGGGGGCACCTTCATTCAATGGGGAGCCCGTCCCTTGGGGAAAGGAGCGTTTCGTCAGAGAGGGAGAGGTCCACGCGAAGCGGGATAGGAGCGGTAGTCGTCCGCGAAGAACCATTGAGATTGTTCCCCCTGTGCCCACACGATGCCAAGATCGCTCGCAAAAGCATCTTCCTCAATGGCAATGCGCATGTATTCGTCCAGATTCCGGACACGATGGAACAGACCCCGTGTATTCGGCGGAAACATCTCCCAATCCTCAACAGCCTGCACGTATTCGCCGGGGATCTGTGACACAGTCGGGCAGCTTTCGTGCATCAGGTTGACCGCCAGTGTCTGTGCACGGGCGAGCGTAGGCGTGCAGAGAGGTTCCCGTCCTTCGCGGAGAGCCGTGACGAGATCGATGAACCCGTCGAACCGCCAATTCTGGTGGGCAAGATTGTCGAAATCCTCCGTCTTTCCGTTCCCGTAGCGAACAATGGTCTTTCCGCTATCAGTCTCCCAGTAGACTTTCCCCCGGTCGCACTCCAGCCGGACTGAAGGACCGACGGGGGAGGCGTTCGCATGTGTAAGGAAGCAGTGGATTTGTACGCCATCCTCCAATTCAATTTTGAGCTGGACGGTATCCGGGCATTCGATGGGACTTGCCCGGTACAGCTCAGCGCGCACTTTCCGTGGGAGGGCTGCAAGCTTGGGTCCCGCTCCGCATAGATAGAGCAGATTCATCAGGTAGTGGGCATGAGCATTGTTCGCAGGGCTATCGAGGACCCATTGCGAGCCAACGCGGAGTTTTCCCGCCCACTCGTTTCGGCTGTAATACTGTTTGCTCCGCGGCCATCCACAGAAGAGTGTTGCCCTGCGCACAGGCCCCAAACGGCCATCGACGATGCGGGTTTTGAGCTCCTTGATCGAACGGCTGTAGATGTGCTGGAAGCCGACGGCGACAGTCCGGCCGGTGGTGCGCTGAGCCGCGATCATCTCATCCACATCCTGCACAGTTGCGGCGGCAGGCTTCTCACAGTAGACGTTGAGACCGGCACGCATTGCGGCAACGCTCAGCGGAACATGCGTGTGGATGCCGGTCGGAATGGTCAGGATGTCTGCGGAGAACCCGGAAGCCAGAAAACGATCGACGCTGTCAAAGAACTGCACGCCCTCCCGGACCAGAGACGCGGTCATCTCGGGCCGTGCTTCACGGTCCAGTTCGAGAGCAACGACGCCCGCGAGAGTAGCGAGCCGCTGAGCCGCGAGCCATCGAATTGCTTCGATGTGAACAAGACCGTAGCCGCCAAAGCCGACAACGACAAATCGGTACGGGACAACCGAACCGGGTCTGTTTGCATTCATGAACGAAGGGTCTCACTCCTCCCCTGTTTGCAGCGGGTTATAACGGCGCGTCCTGATGGATCCACCGGACTGTAGCAGGTAGAATGAGAGTCCGCTGGCCATGTGACGCGGATCCTATCGGAGTATGCATGTTCCCGCCTTATGCACGTCATTCGGCAGCGTTGCGTCCTTACAGCCGAATAGCCCGAAGACTTGCACAGAGAGAAATCCCAAATCCCTGGAGTCGGCGTTCGGGGTGGGTTTAAGGAGTCCTTCCGCGGAGTCAGTCTCCGTAATCGGAGATGGCAGGCTGAGAGTATGCTCTCTGGATCTACTGCCTTGCGGTTAGCTTGCACCTTGATTAGATTTCCCTTCGGGATGTGTGCGTGTCACAATGAACCGGGAATAGAGGAGGAAAGAACGATGGAACTCGAAGAGATAAAGGCCGAAGTCCGGAATCTCAAAGTCGAAGAGCGCAGGAAGGTGGCCTTGTACATCCTGGAGCTCGAGAAGGACCGCTTCCAGACTACGATTGGCCCCCAAATTGCAGAGGACCTTGAGGCATTCTCAGGCGTGATACAGGAGGCTGTTGAAAAAATCAAGAAACACCTGGGGGAAAAGCACTAATGCCGGCGAACCGGCCTCCGGTTGGTTCCCGCTATGGCTTTCAACGTACTATGATAACGCCGATCTCCTCGTCGCGCCTGGATTCACCGGAGGTGAGTCCTCTCATTTGATGTTCCATGAAACGATCCTCGACGAGATCGCAATGTCGCGAGTTCCGAGTGAGTAGGCGTCAAATTCGAGCGGTCCGATATTCACGGCAGACAGATATCGCCTCTCGAGCTTGTCATATTCGTAGAACGTGTATTCGATAAACCCCTGGATCTTCTGTTTCGTCGGGTCGTGATAGTCCACCAGTCGGTTTTGGTGACCTTCACGCTTGTCGACCCTCCGGTCCCTTTGGGAAAGTATGTTTCATCAGCTGTGGCAGGGTATCTGTACCAGAGCTGTGGAGTCAGCGTGTTGTCGAGAGTGTTGAGTGGGGACATGATCCAGACCCCGGCGGTGTCAGCAGTCAATCCTGCTCCAGGTACTTCAGAGCTTCGTCCGCCTCCTTCCGGACTATGTAAGCCCGATCCCACTCAAAATTCTCATCCTTCCCGGAAAGAAGTAGGCACGTTGTCTTGAGCTTCTCTCGCTCATTCGCGCTCAAGTGCCCGTGCTTTGCAAGCTTTCCCAGGCTCCGCACAGCCTTTGCGCGAATGCCGTGCCGCGGGTCGGAAAGGTTCTTCTGCAGCGTATTGATGAATTCGCGTCGCAGCTTTTCAGACAGTTGCGGGGCCGGGATGGATTCGACAAACTTGCCGAGCGCTCGCGTCGCCGTATCCCGTAATTCATGATCAGGCGATTGAGCCGCTTCCAGAGCCAACGGGGCGGCGTTGACGATACCCGGAGACTTGACCATCCCGAGTGCATACAGGATGAACGCGCGCCGCGATACGTCAGGGGAGGATGCGTAGGCAGTCATCAACGGTTCAATCGCCGGCTCTCCTATCCGACCGAGTGCCTGCGCAGCTGCCATTTGTGCTTTGAGGTCTCCCGCATCCAGATGTTCAACCAGAACGGGGATTATCCACGTACCCAGGCTGCCGACGAGGGTGATGGCCTCATCAATGACGGGAACCAGATCGGGCCGGTCAAGGGGGTCGATGTAGAAGAAGGCAGATACCATTTCAAAAAGTGGTAGCGCCTCACTGGCGGGGATTCTGGCAACCGTGTTCCTGGCGAGCGTGAGTCCCTGTCGGATCTCCCCAGGGTCGGAGCTGCCGAGGAGCCGTTCAACTCTTCGTTTTTCGTTCTCTTGCATGGAAATTGGACGAGTGCGTGAGAGAGACAGCAAGAAGGTTTTCGCCGCCTGCGCAGTTTCCAGGCATCAAAGAACTGCACGATGGAAAACGAGAGCCTGCATCGCTGTTGGAGTCGCGAACTGGTGGAGATCTCCATTTGTGTGCGTGATTCCTTCAGAGCAGGAATCTCACCTCACAGCAGTAATGTACGGTAGGTGGGTGCGAGAATCAAATCGAAATCGCGGCAGTCCACATAAGACGAAGAAGACCGAGGCCGGGATCAGCACAGCTTCGCGTCCTTTCCAGTTGATTTCCTTTCCGAATCCGGTCCAAGTATCACAAATTCCCACTTTCTTGTCATCGCACTCTTTCGCATTATGTTGTTCGACGCCGGACATGGCAGGTTGTAGACATCACGCGGGAATAGTGGACCCATGGAGAACCAATGACTGCGCGACGACTCGCCCTCTTTCTCCTCCTCAGCTCTCTGGCCGTCACTGCTGTCGTCCATACCCAACAACGAAGAGTGCGCATCGCTTGTGTCGGCACCGATATCACGTTTGGTTCCGGCATCGTCAACCGCGAGGTGAACAGCTATCCGGCGCAGCTCCAGGCGTTGCTTGGAGAGGGCTTCGAGGTGCACAATTTTGGCAAGATTGGCGCAACGCTGCTGAAGAAAGGGGAGATTCCGTACTCACAGGGACCGGAATTCAGGGAAGCACTCGAGTTTCTTCCCGATATTGTGTTCATCGAGCTCGCCACAAACGACAGCAAGCCGAGAAACCGTCTATACCTCTCCGAGTTCAAGTCCGAATACACGGAAATCGTTGAGTCCTTTCTTGGGTTGCCGTCCCGATGCCGTGTTGTTCTGCTTTTGCCTCCCCCCGTGTTTACTGCGGACAGCACTGGTATAACCGCATCTGTTCTCCAGGATCGCATTACCCCTCTGATCCGGGAAGTTGCATATGCCTCCGGTTCCGAAGTGATCAGT
>DAIUKN010000031.1:0-12213 GCA_036848195.1 Bacteroidota bacterium | reverse complement strand
ATAGTCTCTGGGGAGACGACCCGCGAGGCCACCACCTCCATAGCATTCTCCTCCATTCGATGAACGCGGGGTGGGTCTACCTGCTCGGCTTGCTCATCATCCTCAGGATCCGCCCGGCCCCGCAGGGGCAACGCCGCCCGGGGCTCCGCTCGATCCTCTCGTATGCTGACGACCCGGCAGTTCTTGGCGCAACGATGGGCGCTCTTCTCTTTGCACTCCACCCGTTGCGTGCGGAATCCGTCGCATGGGTTTCGGACCGCAAAGACCTCCTCTGCGCTTTCTTCCTCCTCCCCTCTCTGATCTCCTACGTCGAATATCGACTCTCGACGGAACCGCGAATCCGCGGACGATGGTACGCACTCTGCCTGATCCTTTTTGTTCCGGCGCTGCTTTCGAAATCCATCGCCACGACCGCCCCTGTTGTCATGGTCATCCTGGATTTCGTTCTCGAGGGGAGATCGGTCTGGCAAACCAGGAAGTGGTCGCTTCTCAAAGAGAAGGTGCCGTTCCTGGTTCTCTCTCTCGCTATCACTGCAGCGGCCGTTGGCTCAATCCCCGATGGGGGAGCCGGCCAAACTGCCGCCGAAATGACTACCGCGCAGAAAGTGTTTCTGCCGTTCTATTCCATGACTTTCTATCTGGGAAAGCTTCTTTGGCCGTCGAAACTTGCCCCCGTCTACGATCTCCCCGCGTCCGGAACCATGGCGATCTTCGCGATCCTCATGGCGCTGACGACAGCCTTCTTTGTCATTGTGGCCAGGCTCTTCACCCGCTTCGGCCTGTTGGGCTGGCTTTCGTACGTCGTTGTGGTCGGCCCGACCGTGTTCTTCCTCTCTTCAGGGATACAGCCTGTAGCCGACCGCTACACGTACCTGGCAACGCTGGGATTCTTTCTGCTGGCGGGGGGTGTGATTGCGCATTGCTGGCAGGCGACGATACATGGTAATCGCCGGCATCTGATCCGGGCCTCGCTCGTAGCCGCGGCGATTCTGGTCTTGACGATGAGCGCGCTTCTCTCATATCCGCAAGCCCGGATCTGGCGAACTTCCACCGCCCTTTGGAGTCACGCCGTCAAGGTTTCTCCGGGTGTGGCCGCTGCATACAACGGCCTGGGCGCAGCCATGGGACAGAGCCAGCGGACAGATGAGGCGGTCGCCCTGTTCAGGGAAGCACTACGTCTGCAACCGCGCTACGCTCAGGCCTGGAGCAATCTTGGGATCGTGTATGTGCTGAGAGGTGAGGCCGCAAGCGCGGCCGACTGTTTCCGCAGAGCGGTCGAGATCTCGCCGAATTATCTTGAACCCTACCTTCAGCTTGGAGTACTGGCAGAGACAGCGGGAGAACAAAACTCGGCGCTGGAATATTTCAGGAAAGCGAGGGTGATAGATCCTCACTCCTCGCTCGCGCACATCGGACTGGCCGGCCTGTTCGCGGCGACGGGCACGATCGACTCCTGTGTCGTCTCCCTCCAACGTGCAGAGCGCGATGCCGGCGCGGATGCCGCGGCGACTGCAAAGACCGGCACGATTTACGAGCGGATCGGTGATACCTCGTCCGCAGTCAGCGCTTTTTCCCGCGCCGCGCTCCTCGGCGATCCTGTGGCAAGGAGAAAGTTGAAGGAAACAGGCAATCAATGGTAGGGGGGAACACCTATTGCTCGAAGATTCCGACGGTGGCTGCCGATCCAAGGAGGTGCGCCTTGATCAGTTTTTCGGCTTCCATCGTCACCGTCGCGGGTGTCAGTGGAAGCAGGGCGACATCGAGGGAGTACACGGTCATCACATACTCGTGCGGACCGGTCCCCCTCGGGGGTTTCGGCCCGCCGTACCCATAGCTGCCGTAGCTATTGAGCAGCTCCAGAGATCCCGGGGGCATATTATCGTGCGACCCGGAGGCACCCTCTGCGATGCCGCCTGCCGAGACGGGGATATTCACCACGAACCAGTGAATCCAATTCCGTGCGATTGGATGACGATCGACGATTGAGAAGGAAAAACCCTTCGTACCTTCCGGAACTTCCGTCCACGTCACCGGCAGAGAGATGTTTCGGCCACCGGCTACTCCACGGAACGCGTACACCGGCGGGATCAAATCCCCGGGCAAGAGCGCCGGGCATCTGATCTTCACGACTTGTCTCCTGAATGCCCGACAGGATCGTCGATAGCGCTGCTGTCAGATCGCTTCGCCGGGATGCAGCGCCGAATTTCTTCTCGGATCTCGTTCATGTCCGCCCTTCCCTTCCGGAAATACTTCACACCCTGCACCTGCAACTCGAGGACTTCCCGGTGACCTAGCTCCCTCCCCGAGATGATCGCCACCGGGATCTTCTTTGTGACTGGATCGGCTTTGAGATCCTTAATGAAGTCCAACCCGTCCTTGCGCCGCAACGCGAGATCTGTGAGAATCAGAATCGGCTTGTGATCCTTCGCCCAGGAGACAACGTCCTGCTCATGAACCGGAAATTGGATTCCCTCCAATCCCTCGTCCTCAATGACGAACTTCAGCAGGTTGGAAAAATCCATGCTGTCCTCAATAATGAGGACCGCATGCCTCTTGCCTTCTTTTGATTGCTTGGCCATAGGCCGGACAGTGCTGGAAAAGAAGCGACCGGGATAGAAATGCGTACCTCTGGCTGGTAACTTACGCCTATTAAAGTAATAAATCAACAATACGGGAGTATCTGTTTAATTCTCGAGGGATATGAATTTTCTTGTTGCGCCAAGAATGGAATATCCTTATTTTATGGCGAATTCGATTCAGAGAATTGCCAATCTGGAGGTGAAAAGCCCATTATGACCCGATTCGCTAATCTGATTGCAGTCACGGGATTTGTCACCCTGCTCTCTTCATGCTCTTCCCTCAAGATCGACCAGGTCCAGTTTGGGTGGCCAGTAGAGAGCGCCCTGACCGTGACAAATGCCAATCTCGTCCAGGACGGACACCATGGTCTTTCTTTCAACATCGCGCGAATTGCCGGTGAGGAATTTCAGGACACAACGGCGCTCGTCGGAAAGCAGATCCGTCTTCTCCGAAGCAACGAAGGGTTCTACTTCCTCACAGGACAGAAATTCCATCATGTCTACGTCCTTACGGCCGGGGCACATGAACTGACCCTCAAGAGCAAGATCGCCGTCTCCGCGGGCGGACTGCAGGACCCGGCACTCAACCAGCGCCCCCCTTACGTCCAGGTGCTCGACGGGAAGAACCTTCAGAAGATGTTGACGAGTGACGATATCGTGGAAGGAAAACAGGAATGAAAACAACCGCCGTTGCCTTTTTCTTGCTCCTGCTCTTTGCCATCGTCCTCCTCCCCGCAGTCGGCCAGGAATCCGATTACGCCGTGAAGGAAGGATTCGAGGGACAGTACAAGCTTATCTCATCGAGAATCGAAACTGCGACGACGATAGCCTCTCTCGATTCGCTTAAGGCTCAGATCGATTCTCTGGAACTTACTTACATCACCAAGGGGGAGCTCCTCGACAAGGTTTTCTATCCGGAAACTCTCGCCGAGAAGATCAAAGGCCTCCGTTCAATGCATAGCCTGACCTACGACAAGGTCTACCTGATCCAGACGCAGGGCGTCAGGCTTGACGAGCTCCAGATGAAGGTTGTCTATCTGACAAGCAAACTCGACACGCTCTCCACTCAGCGCGACAAACTCTGGGCGGACCTGCAATCCGCGCAAAAATCAAACGCCGAACTCCATGAAACGGTGAAACGTCTCCAGGCAACTCTGGCGGCGAAGGACCGGCTGATCTTTGCCCTCGTCGACTCGATCTTCCTTCCCTACGGCAAAGACTTCTCCCAGCTCGGGGATCTGCAGCGCGAGTCGTTGAGCCGTCAGCTCGAAAAAGCAAGCGTCATGGGACGGGTCGAGGAGATCGCAAGTGACAACGTGAAATTCCTTTCCGTGACGCAGCTCCAGGGGAAAGATTATGCCAACCTTGTTGACCAGTACCAACAGTTCAACAACCGTTGGAAAGGGCTCCGCGACAAGATGACCGCTGTAGCAAAGGCCGCTCTCCGGGGCTCGGCAACTGCGGGGGCTGCGAAGGGAAAAGGACAGCCTGCCGTCACGGCACAAGCCGGGCCCGATACGACCGGAGCGCGCGTGGATTCGGCGTTGGCTCAGTGGGGATCAAAACTTCAAACGATTTTCTGGGGAGGACTCCGGAAGGAATTCACGGACAAAGGTGTGACTGTCGACCCGTTTGTCGACGCGCCAACCTTCGCCGCCAGCATCCGGACGCATGTCGCCGGTCTCAAAGCCTCCGGCCAGGACCCCTCCCTCTTCGTGAACGAAATCTGGAAGGCCAGGATCGATAAGGAGTGGCGCGAAGCCCTCACGCGGGAGGGGATGCTTGGCAAGACGGAGTACGCCTCTCTCGACAAGGCAGTCAGCGAATTGGGTGCGGAGAAACTCGACCTGAAATTCATCATCTACCTGCTCGTGGTGATCGTGCTGGTGTTCGGAGGGTGGTGGCTCTTCGTGAGGAAGCCCAAGGTCACGCAGATCAAACCGGAATAGAAATAGCTGAAGAATGAAGGCCAGACAACAGGCCCCACCCTCGTGGTCCCCGTTTCCCGTTGGCAAGGAAAGGGGGACTGGGGGTGAGGCCTTTTTGTCAGCTACTTTGCGTACAGGTCGATCATTCGCATAATGGCCGCACTACAGACCGCGTCGAAGCCGACCGTGCTGAGCGAAAACATCCGGCAGTCCACAGAGGGCCGGTAGAGACCCTTCGACGCATAACCCGCCCCCTCGAACGCCCCGACCTTCCCCGCCGCCTTCGACTCCCGAAGGATCTTCATCCCTGCTTTGTGAAACGGCTCCCGCTTTTCATAATAGTCGGGGGCCAGGCGGTCCAGCTTTCCGCGGATCGCCTCGATGCTGTCGTAGGCTGCCTTCTCCCACGACGTCGGGATGTCAATTCCCGGGGTGGCAAACTCCTTCCACTTCAAACTCCTGGTATCGGTCAGGGCCGTCACGTTCGGCTCCCACGGTTCCACCCCCTGAGGATAGAAATCATTGTACCCTGTCGACGAGGTGTAGTACTCATCTCCCAGTCCGGCAAAGGAATGTCCAAACTCGTGGACGTACACGTAGTCCATCTGCCACTCCTGCCCGGCTGTGGTTTCCTTGGTATAGGTCGTCGTATATAGTTGGAAGATCCCTCCTCCGCCATAGCGAGTGTCATTGACCAGCATGCAGATGAAATCGTACGGCGCCGACGCAGCAATATCGCGTATCTTCCTGTTCTCCGTTGTCAATACATACCGCGCGGAGCCAAACGTGTTGTATGCGGTCCCGAGAGCGTTGTTCTTCCAGATTCCCTTGTCGGGCACGTCGACCCCGGACTCCTCCGATTCCACTTCGATGGCTCTCACGTTGAAATCCGACTTCCGTTCCTTGAACGGATGCGTAGCGAACATCACCTCGTTGAAATGCCTGGCGTCCGCCCGGAACTTGTCCATGTCGGTCCGACTGTAACCGTCACCAAGGATCAGGATATCGACTTTTTCAGAGGCAGGGC
Organism: Bacteroidota bacterium; assembly: GCA_036848195.1. GTDB lineage: Bacteria > Bacteroidota > Ignavibacteria > UBA10030 > UBA6906 > DAIUKN01. Next base: position 6,679 of record DAIUKN010000031.1, on the reverse strand, counting down.
CGTTTTCCATGATTGGCAGGACCCTGAATGCCGACGGCTTCTTCTCCCGGTTTACCTGGGTGGGCAATGCGGGGGACACAACAGTCGAAAATACCTCATGGAAATTCATCTGCCGGTCACGGCGAGAGATACTCAGCTGTACAGCCCGACGTGGGAATGGGAACCGAACCGATTCGGAAAACGTCCGGTACACCCCTGCGGCTGCTTCGTTAGTAGTCTGCCATTCCTGAAACATGGAAGAAAATCCGCGGGAGTAGATCAGCTGACCCGTTCCACGGTCGAAGACTCTCAGCAGATACTCCCCCAGGTTTAGAGTATCGATGAGGTTCACAACGCTCCCCGGCCATGGTCCCTCCTCGTACGTCTGATCCAGACTGAAGCTCTCCTGTCCCTTGGTCCCGGTGTGATAATAATCGAACCTCATCGTTGATCCGGTAAAGGACACGTCAAAACCATGACTCGATCCCGCCATGGCCTGACTCACGACAACAGAAAATGCGAACACAACGCCGAACCTCATAGAAGCCTCCAGAAAAGTTTCACCTGATGAGTCACAGAGTGATAAACGACCGCGAATGATACCGGAAGAAGAACCGGATGCCAAGCCCACCATTGGCGGTCAGTGTTGTCGACGGGATGAGATCCATGAGCGGCGCGATTTCGACGAAGATCCCCGGCGGGACGCCATGCGGCCAGAATGCCGATCCGCCAACAAACCGGACGCGCGGGCTGGTGTCGCCGCCTCCAACCCCCAACCGCCCCACCAACGCCTGCAGGGGGGACGAACCGCTCACGCGAAGGTAACGCTCATTCGGAATGCCAGAGGTAATCGTAGTGGAGATTGACGTACCCCTTGCTGCGAAATGACCACGCCAGGCCGACATCACTGGCGTTCTCCCGCGAGAGCCACTGCCTCCCGCCGAGGTCCGTGGGATCCGGCAATAATCCCCATGCCGAACCCCCCTTTCCTGCCCCAGCGCACCCGCTTGCAAGCAGCTGAGAAGAAACCCGAGCACGAAGTCTCTTTTCATCTCAGCGACCGGAGCGGTCTACCGAACGGCTATCAACTCCAGATCAAAAATCAGATCCGCGTTCGGTGGGATGACTCCACCTGCACCCCGCATGCCGTATCCGAGATTCGCGGGAATAAGGAGTTTTCGCTTGCCCCCTACCTTCATCGAAGCGACGCCTTCGTCCCATCCCTTGATCACCTGTCCCAGACCTATGACAAAGCTGAACGGTTCCTTCCGGTCGACAGAGCTGTCGAACTTCTTGCCGTCAGTGAGGTAACCTGTATAGTGCACGGTCACTTTATCGCCGGTTTTCGGCTCTGCACCGGTCCCAACCACCTGGTCAATGTATGCCAGGCCCGATTTCGTTATCTGTTTCTCCATGCTTGCCGGTTCTCCGGGATAGGATGAAAGTCGAGAGATTGACTCTGTGACCGAGGTCTGACCCCGGCCACTGTCATGGTCATCGGAAAGAGGAGGATAATCTGCCTGGTCTTCAGGGCATCCCTAAAAAATGATCAGAAATATATCACTAATTGAAATCAGATCAAAGCAGGTTCTTGCGTTTCGATCGGGTCAGGAGTACATTGCGGAGGGAAATCGAACACATCCTGAGGATACCTGCAGATGGAAAAACAGATTCAGGTTCTTGGAATTCTGCACATCGTCTATAGCTCTATCGCCCTTCTCTCGGGTGCAATAGTCTTCCTTCTGTTTTTTGGAACAGGGGTTTTTGTAGGCCAACTGGACGAAGTGCAAACGGCATCGGTAAACGTGCCGGCGATCATGTTCACAGTGGGATCCGTGATCGCACTCATTTTGATTGTCGTCTCAATCCCCGGCATCGTTGGCGGAATCGGACTGCTGAAGCGGAAGGAGTGGGCGCGGATTCTCGTTATCATTATCGGGTTCATCGATCTTCTTCACATTCCGCTCGGCACGCTGCTCGGGATTTACACCATCTGGGCACTTATGAAGGACGAAACAATCAAGCTCTTCTCTCCACCGGCCGGCACCGTGGTGCGGACCTGAACCGCAGAATAGAGGAACTTACAGCAGCTTCTGCAGGTGCTCGGACCATTGGTGATACGCATCGGCAGTCTGCGCAGCATCTGCCGGTGCAGGATCGATGGTTCTCTTCTTCTCGAAGTTTCCGAAGGCGTCGGAAATGGAATGATACATCCCGGAGCCCAACGCCGCCCCGCGGGCAGCCCCCTGTGCACCGTCTGTCCCGTACAATTCAACTGATGAGCCAAGCACGGTGGCAAGAGTCTGAGAAAAGAGCGGGCTCAGGAACATGTTGGAATGACCTGCCCGCACAACTCGAATCGACACACCCAGGCGGCGTAGGATATCGGCGCCGTACGCAAACGAGAATGCAATTCCCTCCTGTGCGGCACGAAGCAGGTCGGCCCGCGTATGTCTCGTGAAATCCAGGTGCGCCACATGACATCCCACCGTGGCGTTGGTGAACATCCTCTCCGCCCCGTTTCCAAAGGGGAAAAGCTTGAGTCCGCCAGCACCAATGGGCGACGTCGCAGCAAGATCATTCATCTGACCGTAGCTCAGGTCCGCCACAACGTTTTTCCGGAGCCAGGAATTCAGAATGCCCGTGCCATTGACACAGAGGAGAATTCCGAGCCGGGGTTGGGCCGCCTCGTGATTCACGTGCGCAAACACGTTTACTCGAGAATCCGGATCTGTCACCAGAGCTCCTGTGACCGCAAAGATCACTCCCGATGTACCCGCCGTGGCGGCGACCTCTCCCGGATTCAGGACATTGAGCGAGAATGCACTATTGGGCTGGTCGCCCGCGCGATAGGCAATCGGGATTCCTGCGGGGAGCCCCAACGCCTCAGCCGCGTTGGGCGTCAGCCGTCCTTGAACGCCAAATGTCGGCCTGACGTCGGCCAGCAATCGTTCGTCGATTTCTAAGAATTGCATCAATTCGGCGCTGGGGCTGTTCCGGGTGTAGTCCCAGAATATCCCTTCCGACAATCCGGATACCGTCGTTGTAACCTCGTCAGTCAGTTTCATGGCGATGTAATCACCCGGCAACATCGCCTTGTGAACCTGACGGTAGACCTGTGGCTCATGCTCCCGGACCCAGCGCAGCTTCGAGGCAGTGAAATTGCCGGGAGCATTGAGGAGATGGTGCATGCAGAACTCGCGTCCCAGGCCCTGGAGCGCCCTCTCGCCAACCTCTACCGCGCGACTGTCACACCAGATGATTGCGGGGCGAAGAACCTTTCCGGAGGAATCGACGATCATAAGCCCATGCATTTGATAGGCGATACCGATTGCACCCACCTTATCGGCGCGGATCCCCTTTCCGCTCAGCAGTTTTCGCGTGAGCAGCTGAACATGCTCCCACCAGATCTGCGGCTCCTGCTCGGCCCAGCCCGGCTTGGGCGATGCGATCTCCATCTCTGTCTCCGGGTATTGTCCGGAGGCTACTACGGCGCTCTTGGAAATATCCCAGATACAGCACTTGACCGAAGAGCTTCCTATGTCGTACCCGATGCTGAACATTGCGTAATGGCCTCTTGATTCGAATAAGAGAATGTCCTGGTGGGTAAGAGCATGGCAACGAGGGCTCGCTCCAATTGAATTCAATTTGTCAAGAAAGTCAAGGGGTCGACATATTGCACATTCTGTGTAACTCCGATCTCTATTGACTTTTCTTGCGTACCCGCTTGAACATCTGCTAACAAAACAGCACCTTCAGGCACAAGCTGCCCCCGGCGCGTTTGGATGGAACGCACCAACTCGCACACCGAGACTTCTCTTTTCACATGATCAACGGATTGACTCACATGAAGACCCTTTTGCTAATGGCCTGCCTCGTCATGACTGCCCTGAGCTTCTCATCCCCCACGAGAACCGTTGTGAATTTCGGGAAGAGCTGGAAATTTCACCGCGGGGATATCCCGAATGCCCAGGATCCTGCGCTGGATCATTCCCGATGGCGACCCCTCGACGTGCCCCACGACTGGAGCATTGAGGGACCGTTCAGCGAGACGAATCCGGCCACGCCGGGAGGCGGCGCCCTGCCGGGGGGCATTGGATGGTACCGGAAGGAGTTCACGCTGCCGGCATCGGAGAAAGGGCGACTGGTATTTGTCGATTTCGACGGCGTCTACAGGAACAGCGATGTATGGATCAACGGCCACCATCTCGGTCATCGTCCCTACGGCTACAGTTCCTTCCGATACGAACTGACCCCCTTCCTCACTTACGGGAATCAAGACAATGTGTTGGCCGTCAGGGTCGACAATTCGAAGCAGCCCAACTCCCGATGGTATTCCGGCTCCGGCATCTACCGGAACGTCTGGCTGGTGACGACGGAGAAAGTCCATGTGGACCACTGGGGAACCACCATCACGACACCGGAGGTCACCGATCAGAGGGCTCAGATCTCGGTAAAGATCAGAGTGCGAAATGCGACATTGGTGGATCAAGCCGTGACTGCAAAAGTCGAGATTCGCGACAAGAGGGGGAAGATAGTCGCTACGAGGGAATCAAAGGGCGTCGTACCCAAGAACGCTCTCGTCGAATTCGCTCTGTCACTCAACGTAACCCACCCCGCACTCTGGAGACTTGAGGATCCTTCCCTCTACACCGCCGTCACAACAATTGAGTCCGCGGGCCGGACGTACGATCAGTACGAGACGGCGTTTGGAATCCGCACGTTTACATTCGACAGCGAAAAGGGATTCTCCCTCAACGGCAAGCGGACAAAGATCAGAGGAGTCTGCAACCATCACGATCTTGGCTGTCTCGGCAGCGCCGTGAACACCCGGGCGCTGGAACGTCAGCTCGAAATCATGAAGGGCATGGGGGTCAACGCCATTCGCACTTCGCATAATCCGCCCGCGCCAGAACTTCTCTCTTTGTGCGACCGGATGGGGTTCATCGTCATGGATGAAGCCTTCGATATGTGGAAGCAGAAGAAGACCGATTTCGATTATGCATTGGACTGGGATGCATGGCACCGTCGGGATCTCGAGGACATGGTGTTGCGAGACCGGAATCATCCAAGCGTCTGTATCTGGAGCATCGGGAATGAAGTCCAGGAACAATGGCAAAAGGAAGACAGCAGCGGCTTGGTCATTGCGAGGGAACTTGCCGGCATTGTGAGGGCTCTGGACACCACCCGACCCATCACCGCGGCTCTCAACAGCCCCGTGCCCGAAAACCCTCTTGTACGCTCCGACGCGCTCGACCTGATCGGGTTTAACTACAGTCACAACAATTTCGTGGGGTTCCCCCGGACCTTTCCTGGGAAGAAATTCCTTGGGACAGAAACCACCTCGTCATTGGCCACGCGTGGGGAGTACGACATGCCGTCGGACAGTATACGGCGGTGGCCATCCCGCTGGGATGTCCCCTTCCACGAGGGTAACCCGGGAAACACATGCTCTTCCTATGACAACTGCAGCGCTCCCTGGGGCTCAACGCACGAAGAGACATGGAAGATTGTTAAGAAATTGGAATTCCTTTCCGGCATGTTCATCTGGACAGGATTCGATTACCTGGGAGAGCCCACGCCATATGGCTGGCCATCCCGGAGTTCATACTTCGGCATCGTGGATCTGGCGGGCTTCCCGAAAGACGCCTACTACATGTATCAGAGCGAGTGGACGGAGAAGCCGGTGCTGCATCTCTTTCCGCATTGGAACTGGAAGGCGGGAGACTCAGTGGACGTCTGGGCTTACACCAATTGCGAGGAGGTGGAACTGTTCCTGAACGGCCTGTCACTCGGCACGAAGAAGAAGGTGGGGGATGATTTGCATCTCGTATGGCGCCAGCCCTTTACGCCGGGCACATTGAAGGCTGTTGGCCGGACCGCGGGAAGAGAGAATCTGGTCAGGGAAATCAAGACTGCCGGAGCGCCGGCGAGAATTGTCCTTGAGGCCGACAGGAATATGATCGCCGCAGACGGGAGAGATCTCTCATTCGTGACCGTCAAGATTCTGGATGAGCAAGGCATCCTTGTGCCGCACGCCGACAACCTCGTTCACTTCACCCTTTCAGGCGAGGGGAGAATCGCGGGGGTGGACAACGGTCTCCAGACCAGTCTGGAATCATTTCAGGGGGATCAGCGGAGAGCATTCAACGGCCTTTGCTTGGCCATCATACAATCCACCGAAAAGGCTGGAGTGATTACCCTCGTCGCATCGTCGGAGGGACTGAAGAAATCGTCTGTCACCGTCGAGAGCAAGTGACATGAGGCTGTCTTCGTCTATTCGATCGTGGTGTTGCAAAAGACCAGAGCGATGTGTATATTTGTGTCTGAGCCCGAGCACGTTCCGACGATTTCAGTCGGCACGCGTCGAGGGGGAGTCGAAGCCCTTCGAGTTCCTTCAGGGCTTCGAGCCTGAGTGCAATCGAAGGGTCGAAGGGGTGGTAGCTCAGCTTGGTTAGAGCGCCTGCCTGTCACGCAGGAGGTCGCGGGTTCGAGTCCCGTCCACCCCGCTGTAAGAGCCCTACAGGTCAATGACTTGTAGGGCTCTTCCCTTTTCTGCCGCGCCGTCAAGCCTCGGTGGCTACATATGTGGTTACCAAAATCAGGAAAAAGTGGGAGGACAAATGTCCTTATCTTCCCAGTCGTATCAAACGAGTGGTTACATTAGTGGTTACCACCCGAGGCGTTTCGGCACCAGATT
>DAIUKN010000030.1:0-12270 GCA_036848195.1 Bacteroidota bacterium | reverse complement strand
CGTCAGCACGGCCAGGCGGGCACCGATGGTCCCGCGCCCCACGGATTCAGTGCATGTCACGGTTCGTGCGTACAAGCAGGCGAACGGGTCCCCGATCGATTCAGTGAAGCTGTTTTACAGATTCAGCAACGCCGCGCTCGTCAGCATGAAGATGACGATACCCGACATCGGCGACACGACGACATGGGCGGCAGTCATCCCTCCCGCCCCCGATTCGACGTTTGTCCGTTACTTCTTCAAGGCGTACGACCACCTGGGGAAAGTCACACCGCTGGTCAGCTATTCATCGAGCAGCAACAGTGACACGTCGAGCGGATTCTTCTTCTACGAGTCCATGAACAGGCCGCTCAGGATCCAGGATATCCAGTATACGCCGTTCGTGAACGGATACAGCCCGTATGCAGCTGACACGGTGACTGCCGGGGCAACTGTGACCGTCTCCGGAATTATCACAGCTGATACGAGTGATATCTATCTGAACGGAAATCCGGCAAGTACTGTCGGCGGTGTATACGGATGGTACATGCAGTCCGGGAATGCCCCCTGGAGCGGAATCTGGATCGTCGGCGACTCGACGATGTATCCTCTCCATCGCGGCGATAGTGTCACTGTCACTGGAAAAGTCGAGGAGTGGTACAGCTTCAGTCAGAGGGTCACTACACGAATATCGCAGATCCATGCTCCAATCGTGCGCACGAGGGGGAATCCCATCCCCGCCCCGGTGTCGAAAACCACAGGCACCTTTGGTTCGAGCGTGGCGAGTGGAAACGTCAACGCCGAGCCGTATGAGGGTATGCTCGTGAGATTCACGAATCCGAAGGTGACGGATGTCGCGCCGTACTTTTCCGACAACACCTGGTATGAAATCAATGATGGGACCGGTACGTTGTGGGTCCATCGTGACGGCACAAACACCTACACGAACATCCCGGCCGATACGATTGTCCATCCGGCGTGGCACTTACTCAAGAAGGGTGACAAAATCTCCACGTTGACCGGCATCATTCACTTCAGCGTAAACCGGTACAAGTTGGTTCCCAGAACAGACGCGGACTTCGGTACAGTGACCGGAATCAGCAATTCGGGCAATGGCGATATACCCCTTACGTATGCGCTCGAACAAAACTATCCGAACCCTTTCAATCCGTCAACCATCATTGAATTCAAGTTGCCGGTGGCAGGGGTCGTAAGCCTGAAGCTGTATAACGTCCTCGGTCAGGAATTGAAAACGCTGGTCGACGGGATGCAGCCGGCGGGCAAGTATTCTGTTCGTTTCGAGGGCTTTTCTCTCTCGACGGGTGTTTACTTCTACCGCCTGCAAAGCGGATCGTTTGTCCAGGTTCGCAAGATGCTGTTGCTGAAGTAGCTGTTCCCTCTCGCAGGAGCCTCGGGGTCCCGGGGCTCCTCGTGAGACGGCTGTGCAGCAAGAAGAAGTCTCCGTTCCGCTACCCCCTGGCATTCTGAGAATCTTGAGCTTTGCATCGATCGGCGCACATAGTCATCATTTTTCTCTTCTGCGCTTCACTGAGTTGCAGGGAGAACCTCGTTGATGCTCCGCTGGCGAACCAGCCGCCGAAGACTGCGCTGTGGCTTTATCCCCAAACCGAGATTCGCGTCGGTGTCAGCAAGCAGCAGTTGCACTGGTGGGGGGAGGACCCTGATGGAGTGGTTCGGGGCTACTTGTTTGGGTTCCGGATTGTCTCACTCCCAGTAACAGCAGCCGTCTTTCCCGATACGCTGCGGTACGTCTGGACGACGTCGACGGATACAACGATCCTCTTTCCCCTTGACACGCTCTTTCGACGTTTTGCAGTCACAGTCCGCGCGGTGGACAACACATTTTCCGGACTTTCAGAGCACAGTCCTGTCCGACTTTCACCGTTCCCTTACTGGGACTCAAACGACAACGGCGTTTTTGACGGCGGAGACCTGCGCCTCGAGGCACTCTCAGCTGCCGTGGACCCTCTCGGCAAGACTTTGACGTTTCCGATCGTGAACTCGCCCCCCACGGTGAGCTTTTTGCCGAATCCCACCGATCCGACTCTTGCATTGAAGCAGCCGGATACCACCTACACTGCGGCAACATTCGCGTGGACTGCAAGCGATCCTGACGGCTTCAACACGCTCAGATCATACCGGATTGCGCTGAACGACACAAGCAATCCCTCCAACTGGCTCACCGTTTCGCTTCGTGACACGCTGGTGACGCTGGTTGTCCCGCGCGGTAGGAGCGATGCCGCCGGGCCCCAGGTCATGGCTGATGTCTACAGCGGCGCGTTCCTCAATCGGCGGCTCGTCGGGCAGCTCCCTGGCTTGAGACTCGATGCGACGAATGTCTTCTTTGTCCAGGTCAAGGATGTTGCGGGGGCCTACAGCCAGGCGATCATGTTGCCTTCAGGGAGCGACCGGTGGTACGTGAAGAGGCCGCGGGGGCGATTGCTTATCGTGAACGACTACATCAACTCCGACGGTGATGCGGCATTGGCCACGTACCTCAGCAATCTTGGGAATATCCCGGGAGGCCAGTTCAAGTCCGTCGACATGTTGAATATCGGAGTGGGGCTGACGGCAGGCAACAAGAGCGATGGCAAGCCCGGACCGTTTACCCCGCCCTTTGTGGACCCGGCGTTGATCCAGACATTTCTTCTCTATGACTATGTGTTCTGGTACACGGACCAATTTCCCAGCCTTGCGACGGCACAGCTCTCCCTCTTCACGTACCTGCACAACGGCGGCAAGGTTCTCTTCTCGACAACGTTCCAGAACAGCATCGATCCGCGCGGTGCGTTGAAAGACTTTGCGCCCATCGACAGCATCAGCAGTGCTTCATTCACTCCACGCCCCGCCGCGGGTGATACGCGTGTCCCTGCAAACTACCGTGTCTATCCGGACAGCTCGAACCCGGGATCCATCTATCCCCAGCTGGCCTTCAACGCTCCCGCGCCGCCTGCGACGTTCCATCTGGTGTTCATGCGTCCGATCTACCGGCGTACTGATGCCCGGTACCTGTACCATCTCCAGCCTGACACGGCAAACTCGCCCCCCCGATACATCGGAATGCCGAATGTGGCCGCAGTGGACGGTCTGCGTACGATCGTGTTCGTCGGTCTCCCGTTGCATTTGCTGGATAACAAGATCTACGGCAACGCGGAGGGACTCCAGGCCTTCTTCACCCGGGTGTTTATCCAGGAATTCAATCCGCTCCAGAAAGTCAACAGGGCGAGATTCTGATGCGCGCGGCTTTCACGATACTGGTCTCGGTCTTTTTCCTCTTTGTGGGGTCTTTCTGCCAGTCACAGTCAGTGCAGACTTCAGACAAGGGGCGCATTCAGGGAAGAGTGGTCGACTCGAAGTCAGGTCAAGGCCTCCCGGGTGCGAACGTGACAGTCAAAGGGACGTACTACGGCGCGTCGAGCGACCTCGACGGAAACGTGAAAGTCGAACGGATGAACCCTGGGACCTATGTCGTTGAGGTGTCTCTGCTCGGCTACAAGACCGTGCAGTTCACCAACGTGAAAGTCGTCGCAGGAGAGACCGCGACAATCCGTGCGAAGATGGAAGAGACCGTGCTCGCTGTCGGACAGGAAATCGTTGTGGTGGGGGAGAAACCTCTGTTCGACATCGAAGAAACATCGAGCAGGCGAAACATTGATCAGACCGACATACAGGCGTCGGCGGTGCAAAATGTGCAGGGACTGGTCTCCCTCCAGCCGGGCGTCGTGCTGGCGGATAACGCGATCCACATCCGCGGCGGCCGGGCGTCAGAAAACGCCTATCTCGTGGACGGGATATCCGTTCAGGACCCGCTGGCGGGGACCGGCTTCGGTCTGCAGCTCAGTCCGGAATCAATTCAGGATGCAGAAGTCATAACGGGGGGCTATGCCGCGGAATACGGGCAGGCAACCTCGGGAATCGTGAACATCACGACACGCGAAGGTGCCGACCAGTACAGCGGGACGATTTCCTACAAAACGGACCACCCTGGGCAACCGAATTTCTCCGGAAACTGGAACACCGACATCTATACTGTGACCTTTGGGGGACCGGAGCCGCTCACCAGTTCTCTCCTCCCCGCCCTCGGAGTGCAGATACCGGGTCAGATGAGTTTCTTCGCCACGATGTACGCGAATCTGACTGATGGTTACACTCGGTGGGTTGAAACCGTGGGAGGGGACAACCGTGTAAGCGGGTACCAGGTGGAGGCCCCGAAAGGGCTCTATTCGTCCATCTTTCCATCTGGAGGCGGATCCGCATGGTCCCCCCGCCGCAGCAACAATTATTCCTGGATGGCAAAGCTCTCATACAAACCCGCGCCAACGACGAAGATTGCCTATACCTATAACCAGTCTGTCGTCATTGATCAGAATACACAGACGATCGAGGCGACACTCGAGCACGTGGAACCAAATCCGGGGTACCAGTTTCAGTTTCAGTACATCCCGGACAGCGCAAACACGTTCACGCAAGTGAACATACAGCACGCGATCTCGTGGACCCAAACGCTGAGCAAGCAGATGTTTATCGAATTGAGATTGGGCAAGTACACTGCGCATGTCCGTGGGGACGCCAACGGGAAATCCTTCAGTTCGTACATCGAACCGCAGGATATCGTCACATACCCTATCAGGTATTACAACCGGACCAGAGACACCGTCGGGGTCATTCCGGGGGACGGTTTTTACGATCTCGGATCCCCCACAAGGTGGACAGATCACTCCATGGATGAGTACACGGTGAAGTTCGACCTGACAAATTTCTTCTCCGAGCGGAACAAGTTCAAGACCGGAGTGGAAATGCGTTTTGAAAACATGCAGATGGTCGACATGGTCGACCCTTGGGTAAAGCCGCTTGGCTACGACAACGATATTTATTCCGTGAAGACGGCGCAGGGGGCGCTGTACGCTCAGGACAACATCACGATGAGCGGCATGATCCTGAATTTCGGCACACGCCTGGATTACTGGATGCCGGGAAAGTACGTCGATGACATCGCCGCAGACACCTCCTTGTCGGTCATCATCAGCCCCGGGCTTCGTCAACAGTATCTGCATGACACCTTTTCGTTGTTCGGCCGCCGGTTCAAGGCGCGCCTCAGCCCCCGTCTTGGCATCTCGCATCCGATCTCCGACAATCAGTCGCTGTTCTTTTCCTACGGACACTTCTCGAAATTCCCCCGCCCCCAGTACGTCTATGCAAAACTCAACCGTACCAGTGTCCGATCTACGCTGCCCGTCGGCAACCCGGACCTCAATCCCGAGACCACGGTTGCGTACGAGCTCGGGATCCGCAATCAGCTGTCGGGAAACGATGTCCTGACCGTCACGGCATACTACAAGGACATCTTCGATTACGTCACCAAAGCCACCGTCCAGCGGATCTCCCCGATCGGCGGGGCACAGTACTACACAACATACCTCAATTCGGACTACGGTCGAGCCCGCGGCATCGAGGTGGAGTACCTGAAGAGGATCGGGAACTGGTTCCGCGGAGCCGCTTCGGCTACCTATTCGATCCAAACGGGCAGGAGCTCGACGCCTGACGAGTCGGTTTTTCGCCTGCAGCAGGGGCAGCCGGAGAACATCAAAGAAAGCTACCTGATCTGGGATCGGCCTGTGCAAGTGTCGCTCAACCTCAACTTCACGGTGCCGAAGGACAAGCCTCTGTTTGATATTGGGGTTCTCGAAGACATGAATCTTTTCGTGCGCGTGTTCTACGAATCGGGAAAACGATATACCCCTCAGGACTTTGTCGGTGTTGATGCGTCCTCGGGACGGCCGCAATACGTCAGCGAGCTGGATAACATCAATGGATCGATCGGCCAGTATTGGCTCTGGATCGATGTGAATTTCGAGAAGTACTTCGACCTCGGTTTCGGCCGCCTCGTTGCAAACTTGGAAGTGCAGAACCTGCTCGATCGGAAGAACGCGCAGATCATCAACCCGGCGACCGGGCGGGCGTATGAGTACGGCGACCCCACGCCGAACAGCTATAATGATCCACTCTATCCGCACCTGCGCGAACTCGGGCCAGCTGACCGGGAACATCTCGCCGTTTCCGTATGACCCTTCACGATACCTGAACCCGCGCACGTTCAGGTTCAGCCTTGCGTTCCGATTCTGACATGAGTATCAGGTTCAGATATCGTCCCCTTGCTGCTGTCGTCGCCTTTGCGCTCTTGTTCACTGGGCGGGCGTCAGGACAGCTCGTCCCGAACTTGGGCGGACAGCGCGCTGGGATCTCGGCGTTCCAGTTCCTCAAGATCGGGGCCGGTGCTCGGGGGGTGGCAATGGGGGAGTCATTTGTTGCCGTGGCCAATGACGCGTCCGCCCTCTACTGGAACCCAGCGGGGCTCGTGCAATTCACTGACAACCAGGCGATTGCCTCGCACACCGAGTACCTAGCTGACATAAAGCACGAGTTCTTCGGGATCGTCGTCCACCTGTCTGGCCAGGACGCCCTGGGAGCATCATTTTCCTCCCTGCATATGAAGGATATGGAGATTACGACCGAGACGCAGCCCTTCGGGACAGGGCGGTACTTTTCGTTTGGCGATATTGCCGTCGGGCTGTCGTACGGCAGGAAAATGACGGACCAGTTCAGTTTCGGCGCAACGGTGAAATACGTCGAGGAGACACTCGACGTTTTGAAGATGCGATCGGTGATGGTCGATATCGGTACCTGGTATTGGACGGGACTGGGCACGACGCGATTCGCGGTTGCTATCTCGAATTTCGGTTCAGACGTCACGCCCAAGGGGATGGTCACCCAGTTCAACGGGACACAGGTCTCCGGCTTCCAATCGTTTTCGGTACCGACCGAGTTCCGACTGGGTGTGGCCATGGAACCTCTACAGACAGAAGATCATCTGCTCACGACGTCACTCCAGTTGAACCACCCAAACGATAACGCAGAGCATATCCGGCTCGGCCTCGAATATGCGTACCGAGAGACATTTTTCCTCCGCGCAGGCTTAAAGCGGACGATCGGCCAGAAGTTTTTTGGGGCGGACCTGACCTCGGAAGAAAATCTTACTCTCGGGGCGGGAGTCCTCGTGCCCATCGGCCTCAGCATAATCGGGGTGGACTACGCGTATGCTAATTTCAGCCGTCTCGGCTCCGTCAACCGGATCAGCCTGACATTTACGCTCTGAAAGGAAATCATCCTTTTGAATTTTGCACAAAGACAAAAAGTCGCCAGGGACGTGAAGGGAAAGGATGATTCATCATCTCTCGTGATTCGCGCTGCTCCCCTTATTCCGGGCGACTTTCCACGAAGAAGAGCACCGCGTGCCGTAGTGCACGTTGTCTCCACTGTGCCAAGCCTCCTTCTGCTCGCCGCACTCGTGTGCGCGTGTCAGCAGGAATACGACCTCTCCACACTTCCTCAGCAGCCGGGCACCCCCCTCGATACGTCGTATGTAGAAATGTCCCCTCCGTTCTACGGGTTCGCCGGCGCGGAGGACATACAGATCGGGAATGACCAGCTCCTCTATGTGGCGGACACCCGTGCCAACCGCCTCGTCATGATGAACAGGGCGGGCCAGATCATGAGCACGCGAAGTCTGCAGCATCCAGTTTCCATTGCGCAGGATTCGCGGCTTGATCTTCTCGTCGGCGGGGAGGTTGTCGCGGCGAACGGGGACACGGTTGGCGCGATTTTCCGCGTTCACCTGGTCTCAGCGAATCCCGATTCGGCCCACCATCTGGAAGTGTCGCGAATCGACACGGTATGGTTGGAGCTGGCGAAGCCGTCCCGACGTTTCCCGGGCATCGCGGTGTTTGGTGATAACACGTATCTGGCCGTTCGTTCCGGACCCGACAATAGCAGCTTCATTGATCCTGACGCGAGGGTCCTTCTGTTCGACGCCAAAGACCACTTTGTGACGCCCGTCCCCGCGCTCACGACGGGAACGGGCAGCGGGATCACCAACATCTTTCGCCCGACTGGGATCGCATCGTTCCCTGGGGTGAAGGATTTCGTCCTTGTCCAGTCGTCTGAAGGGGTTTCATACGGCGCCATTTGGCTGCTGTATCAGTCGACCTCGGATTTCGAAGGGTGGCTGCCGAAGTACGATCCGGCGAAGCCCGACGACCGGGGCGTCGATTTCATCCGCCCTAACCGGTTCCTTCTCCCCCAAGCAGTAGCCATCGACAGGATCCGTCGCGATGTCTTCATAGCGGACGCATCACTCGACAGCATTTTCAAGTTCAATAGCCGTGGTTCGTACAAGGCTGAGTCGTTCGGCTTTGTACGGACCGGTGGAGTCATGCGGCGCCCAACAGGACTTGCCTTCTTCGAAAAGGTACTCTACGTCCTTGACGGGGATGCCGGACAGATTCTCCGTTTCCGGCTCAGCACCGACGTCCCTCGGTGAACCCGTTGCCGAGTGCCCGACCGAAGCCCTCCCGGTTGCTTTTCCAGCATGAAAATCCTACTTTGGATGGACAATTGCTCCGCAGTCACGGTCTCCGATGGCGTTCTCTATCCGATGTCGTTGCATAGCCCTCACCCTTCTCTTCTGTCCGCTGCTGCAACCCTCCGCGGGCTTCCGGGGCGGCAGTGCGGGTGCGCAGGAGACCATCGTCGTCAAGCCTCAGCTTGACGCGCCCGTCAGATCCAAACTCGGTGCGCTCCCGCAGCTCGCTCTCAAACGCCCGAAGATCGGTCTTGTCCTGACCGGCGGAGGCGCGCGGGGAGCTGCACAGATCGGTGCACTCAAAGCGCTGGAGCGACACGCCATTCCAATAGACTTCATCGCAGCATCGAGCATGGGGTCCATCATCGGAGGGTTGTATGCCGCCGGCTGGACCGCTGCTGAAATTGAGAGCGTCGCCCTCCATACGAACTGGGACGAGGTACTCTCCCTGACCGAAGAAATGAACCGCGCCGACCTCTTCGTCGATCAGAAGCTTGCGGGCGAACGGAGTTTCCTGACGGTACGCTTTGAGGGGCTGCAGCCGGTCCTCCCTTCGGCCGTTTCGACGGGCCAGAGACTCACCACCTTTCTGAGCTCACTGACGCTCCAGTCGGTGTACCATCCCACGACGAGTTTCGACGACCTTCGGATTCCTTTCCGTGCAGTAGCCACCGACCTGGTCTCAGGCCGGCGGGTGGTGCTCGGAGACGGCTCCCTCGCCGAGGCGCTGCGCGCAAGCGCGACGGTCCCGCTCGTGTTCAACCCGATTGAAAGGGACAGCATGCGGCTCGTCGACGGAGGTCTGGTGGATAACATCCCCGTTGATGTGGCCCGAGATGCCGGATGCGACATTGTTGTTGTGCTGAACACCACCAGCAGCCTTCGGAATTCAGGAGAAATGAATGCCCCATGGCAGACCGCCGATCAGATAATGGGCATCATGATGCAGCAACCCAACGAGCGGTCTCTCCGGCAAGCCGATCTGGTGATAAGCCCGGAACTCGGCAGACACCTCTCCTCCGCCTTCAAAGGTCTCGACACCCTGATTGCGGCGGGTGATGAAACCACGGAAAAGCAGATCGATCAGATCCTTCAGCTGTTCGAGCGGAAGAAGACCCTGCAGGCAGGGTGGGGGGAGGCCGATTCAGGAAAAGTATTCCGGAGCCCATCGATCGAAGCCGTCGGCGGGACGGCTCCCGATTCGGTCTGGCGGCACATCGTTGGCGAATCCCGACAGCGCCCCGTGACGTTGCTTGACGTCCAGGAACACGTGAACATGTTGCACGCTACGGGCATCTACAGGGATGTGCGGGCAGAGATCACAACGGATTCGACAGCACCGCGGATCCGCTTCCTGCTGGAGGAGAATCCCCAACTGACCGGAGTCGACTTTGTCCGCTGCACACTGATCCCCGCTTCGGAACTCCGGCGCGGGTTCGCAGGCGTCCTCGACCATCCCCTTAACGTCTGGGGAGTGTCGGACGCTCTCGAGAAGGTGCTGAGAGCGTACCGCAGCCATGGTTACTCGCTGGCCCGCGTCGACTCGACATTCTTTGACGGTGCCAACGGGCGCCTCACCGTGGTGATGAACGAAGGCGTGATCTCGCGGATCGACGTCCAGGGGGGTGTTCGCACGCAAGATTCCTTCATCCTGAGCGAATTCCCGCTTGAAGCCGGCGAGGTGTTTGAGATCGAGAAAGCGAAGCGGGGCGTCACGAATATCAACGCCTCAAACCTCTTTGAGTTTGTCTATCTCGAGGTCAGTTCTCCCGCCCGCGGAACGGTGCTCACGATACGCCTCCGCGAGCGTCCCTCACAGCTGGCGAGGTTCGGTCTCAGAGCGGACAACGAACGAAAGCTGCAGGGGTCCCTGGACATCCGCGATGAGAACTTCCAGGGAACCGGCATGGAGCTCGGGCTGACGATTTTGGGTGGTGAGCGGAACGGCGACTTTGCATTCGAGTACAAGGCGCCGAGACTCTTCAACAGCTATCTCCGGTTCGGCATTGGCGCGTTCTATCGTACCCGTGACAGCTATCTGTACGCGGATGCACCGCCTCCCCGGGAGAACTGGTGGGACAGGGAACGCGTGGGCGAGTATTCCGACAGTCGGTACGGTGCGAGCCTGTCCTTTGGAGCTCAGCTGGAACGACTTGGGAACGCCACCGTGGAGCTGATTCGGCAAGACATCAGAACGAAGAATCTCGGTAATGCGGCCTTTCTGGAAGATCGTTTCCGATTGACGTCGATTCGGCTGGGGACAATCATCGACACGAAGGACCGGTACCCGTTTCCCTCGTCAGGCATCGGGCTGAATCTCTCGTACGAGTTTGCCGTGCAGGCCCTTGGCGGCGAGATTTCCTACAATGCGTTTCGCGCCTCATGGGAATCGTATGCCACCTGGAGCGGCTGGCTGACCTTCCACCCAAAGATCACCGCAGGTTTTGCGGACAGGACGATGCCGTTTGCCCAGGAATACAGGTTGGGGGGACAGAATTCATTTTTCGGGCTTCGCGAAGATGACCGGCGCGGCCGGCAGCTCCTGTTGTTCAACATGGAATTTCGCTATCACCTGCCTTTCAAGATCCTGTTCGATGCTTACCTTATGACCCGGTATGACCTTGGAACGATTTCCACCGTTCCGGAAGAGATCAAGTTCAGCACTTTCCGTCACGCCCTGGGCGGGGGAGTGGCAATCAACACGCCGGTCGGTCCGGCGATTTTCAGCTTCGGGAAGAGCTTCTACTTCAGTAAAGATCTGCCGGAGAATCCTATCCAGCAGGGGCCGCTCCTGTTTTACTTCCAGATAGGATATCAACTCTAGATTGCCTGCCTGATTCTGTGGCGTGGTTCCCGTGGATTTCTCCGGTTCCATTTGAGCCGCGCAAATGGTATATTTGAACAATTTCGCGCGATCGATTACGACCAACAACCGTCCATGACCACAAAATCTCCTTCGCAAGTGCATCCGGCTCCGGAAGAGAGTCTCGAGAAAATCGCCTACGCCAGCGTTTCCGGCATTCCCACGGTCGAGCCCCATGACCGGGATCGACTCGGATATGTCATCTATCTCTGGCTGAAACATCGCCGGGATCCTCTTGACGTGGCGGTCAAGACCGCCGTTGCGCGGCTCCTCATCAGCGAAGAGGAGGCGATCCAGAGAATCCGGACCAGTCTCCAGACGCAGGGAGTTCAGCTGTAGGCTGAATGCATGGAAACCTTCCTGCTGGCGTTTATCCCTCTCTTTGTTGCCATTGATGTTTTCGGCGTCCTCCCGTTGTTTGTCGGGATCACGGAGGGGATGGGTGGCGACCAGCGCCGGAAGCTGACGTTTCAGGCAACCATGACGGCATTCGTCATCTCCGTTGTCTTTTTGGTCGCGGGGAAGCTCCTCTTCGCATTCCTGGGGATTACCGAGAGCGACTTTCGCGTCGGGGGAGGCATTGTCCTGCTGGTGCTTGCCGTGAACGATCTTCTCTTCTCCGCCGATACAAAGCGGGTGCCGGAGCCCACGACCGGCGTTGTCCCACTGGGTATTCCGCTGATTATGGGCCCAGCCGCACTGACGACGATTATCTTTCTTGTTCACTCGTACGGCTATCTCTGGGCTCTCGGATCATTGCTCGCGAATATGCTTCTTGTCTGGCTGGTCTTCTCCCAGGCCGGAGCGGTCACGAAGGTGATGGGGAAAGCGGGATCGAAGGCTTTTGCGAAAGTAGCCGCGCTCTTCCTGGCCGGTATTGCCGTCATGATGGTGCGGAGCGGCATCGAGGCGATGATACGGCCGCACTGAGGTCTCCCGGCCTGACTCATCGCCGAAGAAGGGAACGCCGGTGCGTCCCGCGCCCAGCCGT
>DAIUKN010000029.1:4280-12443 GCA_036848195.1 Bacteroidota bacterium | reverse complement strand
GGAGGGGGAAGGATGCCTCCCTGGGGCCCGAGTAGATGAAAGTGATGGTGTCATCGAAGGGGTATGATGTCTCCTCTGTGAATGAAACCTCCACGCCGTTTGCCACCTTCGCTTTCACCTCGGAAGGGGCATACAGGAGCGCGGCGAGACCGTTGTCTTGAGTGGCATACCACAGATGGGCGGCAAACTTGGGCCATCCCTGGTGGTAATTGGCCGTGCAGCACCCGTAGCCATTTTCCAGGCCGAAGAGGATTGTTCCCCAATGTCGGGTGTTGAAATTCTGATATCCCGTGTCGCATACGATCTGATTGGGCACCTGATAATACTGCCGGCCGGTGAAATCAGGTTTCACCTGCGCCGGCAGGGCGTTGAATGCAACCCGCTCGAGACGATCCGCCATCGAGGGATCACCGGTGATTCCCAGTATGCACTCGAGACTGAACATGTACTCGACAACGGTGCAGAGCTCCGTCCCCTGGGTCGGGTCAGTACCGTGGAGGAGCTCATCGCCTGAGAAGAGGCCCTCGATCTGCCCGTGATTCTTCATCAGCGCATCAATCCCCCTCTTGACCGCCTTGACGAACCGCTCATCCTTCGACTGCTGGTAGTAGACCACCGGCTGCTTGATTCCCATCCCGGTGTTCACGCCATGCCACCCCTTCGGATCGCCGGATTCGAACATCCCCGTCCAGTCCTCGGTTTGCTGAAAAACCAGTTTGGCCAGATCGAGCAGGAACGGTTCGCCGGTCCGGTTGTAGAGCCAGTATACGCTAGCCAGATTTTCGCCGCCACGGCTCTTTGCCCAGTCTGTCCAGTGGTTGAGAGGCTTAGCCGGAAGTGTGTTTAGCTCATACCGGAAGTACCGTGTCATGAACCCCAGGACCCGCTTGTCCCCTGTAGCCTCATAGTACTGCTCCATCACTTTCAGCATCACCATGTGCGGCCACCAATCTTCTTTTCTCTTCTCTTGCCACGCCAGAACCCGCTCACCCGGAAGGAACGTTCGTGTCGAGTCACACTCAGGACCGAAATAGCCGTCATTCCGCTGATGATGCAGACTCCATTCCACCCACTTCCGGACTTTGTGTATGAGGGCTTCGTCTTTCAGGATATAGGCCAGCGGGAGCAGACCATCGAGCCAGTAGGGGCCGCGTTCCCAGGTGTCGCCTTTCCCTCCGAGCCATCCGTTGTCGGGCCCGACATCCTTCCAGATTTCATCGAGGCGGCCCGTCATGCCATCGGCAGAAAGCCGGAGCTGCTGTTCAAGCCAGCCGCGGGCGGTCACCGACCCAAGGGGGAGGCGGATAAACGCGTTCGGCAATAGTGGGGGGCGGTTGGACACGTAGTTCGCATTCAAGCCGGTCTCTGACTGGGAGAACGCAACAACGCCCACACAGATCACCGCATCAGCTAGCAAGAACCTTGAGATCTTTCTGATGTTCATCGACATCCCTATTGCTTGTCACGAGGAACCAGAGAACGAAGCTGGGCAATCCAATGCTACGTCAATATAGCGAATTCGCATGTTATTCTCTCCATGATCAAGAGGGATCGTTGCCATCGTCGCTGGACTCTAGTGTCCGACGATCCCTTCAATGAATCATTCCATGGACAGGCGGATGGTCGTGCAGATTACGGGGGGGGCAGCGCAAAAGGAAGGGAGAGCGTACAGGCATCTTCGAAGCCGGAAAAATCCGCCTTCAACATCCTCACGGTAACATCAAGCCCCTGCCCGGCGATCCGGCATCGCACGTAGTGGTACATCCTCTTCTCAGTCTTTCCAGGAAACAAGTCTTCCCACCTCCGTTCATTTCCGGTGAGGAGCGGCTGCTGCAATGCTCCTCCCCCTCCGATCACCAGGAAGTCCTTCCCCCCCAGCCGGAAATGCTCCACGGCATGACAGTGCCCGCTTAGGAAGAGCCTGCATTTCGCATACCGGAGATAGAAGGGGACGAAGGACCGCTCGACCTCCTTCGATGGCGAAACGATCGTGCTGTTGGTATATGGCGAGTGGTGGCAGCCCATGATGACTGCCGCAACGGTGGTGTCGGATTCCAACGTTGACAGGGTGCTGTCCAGCCACGACAGCTGAAATGTCCGCTCCCGGTCGGTCAGCTGGCCGAAGTTCGAATTGAGGAGAACGACAGCCAGCCTTCCCGCGCGGACCGCATATCCGGTCTTCCGATACCAAGGGAACCTGTCAAGTAACTGTTCGATGCCATACGAAGGAAAGAGCATCAACTCATGGTTTCCCAGGGTCGGAAAAACCGGTATCTGCGCTGTGCGTGCCCGTGCCAGGAATTCGTCGATCGCTTGCCACGTCGCTGCATAGAGACCGATGGCAATCATATCGCCGAGGTGGAAGATGGCATTCGGATTGTCCCGGAGAATCTCCGCCAGAATCATTTCGCGGGCGACATCGTTCCGGTTGGGTGGGATGAGGAGCGTCTCGATGAAGATCGGACCCTGGGTGTCGCTGACGAACACCACCAGGGAATCGCCGGTCACGACCGGCGGTCCTGGCAGGCGCTGTGCCGCCGGGTTATCCAGCGATATGACCGGGACCGACAGGCAGTGGAGGGCCAGGACGAGAAAGACGAGAGGAGAGCGGCTCATCGGGCACTTTGGGGCAATCGCGGTTCTATGTCCCCTGAGGGGCGTGACCGTCCGTCGATGTTCCAACGCGGTCTACTTCACAGAGAATCGGTACACCGTCGATGTGGAATAGAGCTGACCCGGATTGAGAACTGTCGAAGGGAACTCCGGTCTGTTCGGCGAATCCGGGAAATGCTGCGTCTCCAGGCAGAACCCGAACCGGTATTCGTAGGCTCTGCTCCCTTTCCCGATGTTGGTCCCGTTGAGGAAATTGCCCGAATAAAACTGCAGACCGGGCTCCGTTGTCAGAACCTCCATCACCCGCCCGGAGGATTTTTCGTAAACGCGCGCTGCAAGAACCAAGCCGGCATCATGTCTGTTCAGGACCCAGTTATGGTCGTATCCTCCACCCAGTTTCAGCTGTTCATACTCCTCCCGGATTCTGGCTCCGATCGCGGTCGGCGTAGTGAAATCCATCGGCGTTCCGCGTACCGGGCGAATCTCTCCGGTGGTGATGAGGCCCGGACCCACAGGGGTGAACCGGTCGGCATCAATGAACAATTCATGCGCGAGGATGTCTCCCTTCCCCGCCCCCTCCAGGTTGAAGTACGAATGGTTGGTCAGATTAACCACCGTGGGTTTGTCGGTCTTCGCTTCGTACTGGATCTTCAACTCATTGCTGTCGTTCAGCGCATAGACGACCTTCACATCGAGATTGCCCGGATACCCTTCCTCGCCGTCTTTGCTGCGGTACGTCAGAACCAATGAACGGCCCGGGACGCTCGCCTGCTCGTTCACTTCCCAGACCACTTTATCAAATCCTTTCAAACCACCATGCAGATGATTCGGACCATCGTTCGTCGCCAGCGAATACTCGACTCCATTCAGCGTGAACTTTCCCTTCCCGATCCTATTGCCGTATCTCCCGATCAAAGCGCCGAAGTAGGGGGTCTCCTTCAGATAATCCCGAAGTGATTCATATCCGAGCACCACGTCTTCAGTTTTGCCGGTCCGGTCGGGAACGAGGAGCGAGAGGATGATTCCTCCGTAGTTCGTGATCCGGGCTTCGATTCCCGTGCGATTCTTCAGTGTGGTGACGAATACCTCTCTGCCGTCCAGCGTCTTGCCGAATGTCTCTCTTTTCATTGTCTGGGCCTCCTGCTTATGTCCGCCGCAGGAAATCAGCACAATATGGAGTGACAGCAGAAGACATATTCCGAGAGTTCTTTTGTTGGCCATGATGTGATCCTTTTGTTGTCATGATTTCAATGTACCACGGGAACTGTTCAGAATCAAAGGACCGATGGCCCAATTCGCGCCGAAAATGGGCATCGAGGACCCTAACAATTCCATAACATTACCGTAATAGAGAAGTAATACCTTATGCATATGTTGTAACTCTATGGAAAGAAGGATCTCCGACACGATGCAGAAATGCCGAAGATGCGCGACGGGCGAGTTGAGGATCATCTCGGACTTCAACGGCAGACTCGTTGTCGTTCACTGTCAGAACAAGAATTGCGACGTCACGTATGAGGCGGAAATGGTCTCCCCGCCACTCCGGCAAAGATCAATGGGCAGAAGAGGCAGGAAGTCGCTCCGGGGACCACGCTCCTCTCAACGCTGAATTCCGCCCTCCTTCTGGAGGGGAACCACTTGACTTCCGCATATGGGTTCCCTAGATTTCGCTCAATCCCGGTCTGCAGTTCTTCAACCAGCCTAGCCCCGTCAAGACCCGAAGGATCCAGTTCTATGACCGGCCGTGATGTGATCTCCAGAGCCATAGCCGCCCGGCGGGCTGATTTCCCTTCGCTGAGGCGGGCGCACAATGGTTGCCCTCTTGCATACCTCGACGGCCCCGGCGAAACACAGGTACCGCAACAGGTCATCGACGCAATCTCCCATTACTACTCAACGTGCAACGCCAACAGCCACGGACATTTCATCACCACCGTCGAGTCGGACCGCCTTCTGGAGGAAACCCGCCAGGCCATTGCCGCGTTTCTGGGAGCACCGAGTGGCAATGTGATTTCTTTCGGTGCCAACATGACGACTCTGACGTTCTCCCTCAGCAGGGCTTTTGGACGCTCCATGCAGCGGGGTGATGAGATCGTAATCACGGAACTCGACCACGAGGCAAACCGCGGTCCCTGGCTGGCATTGCGGGACCAGGGCATCATCGTCCGGGAGGTGGCGGTCCGGCACGACGCGACACTTGACTACGACGACTTTCGCGAGAAGATCAACGAGCGGACGCAACTCGTTGCCATGGGACTCGCTTCCAATGCGTTCGGCACAGTAAACGACATCAGCCGGATCAGAGAAATCACGGCGCGGTTCGGTGCCCTGCTTCTCGTCGATGCGGTGCACTTTGCCCCGCACTTCCCGATCGATGTTGTGACGATGAACGTAGACCTGCTCTTGTGCTCGGCTTACAAATTCTACGGCCCACATGTCGGAATTCTGTACGCGCGGGAAGGGCTCCTGGACCGGCTCGAGACGGATCGTCTTCGCACGCAGGACCAGCGCGCACCGTACCGGATCGAGACGGGAACCCTGAACCACGCCGCCATCGCCGGCGTCAAAGCGGCTGTCGAATATATCGCCGCGCTCGGGATCGGCACCGATCTCCGATCCCGGATCGTTGACGGCATGCACACCCTGGGCATCCATGAGCGTGTTCTCGGGACGATGTTGTACCAGGGCCTGAAAGGAATCCCGAAGGTCCGGGTTTACGGGCAGTCGTTTGAGGTGCCACGCCGAGCCCCTACGGTCTCCTTTACATTGGAAGGAAAAACGGCTGCGCAGATCAGCGCACACGTTGCGGAGAGGGGAATCTGCACCTGGGATGGACACTTCTATGCCATTCGACCCATGGAGGTGATGGGACTTCTGGACCGGGGCGGGGTCACACGCGCAGGGATTTCCTTGTACACCACCGAGGAGGAAATCATACGGCTTCTGAATGAGATCCGGCACCTGGCAAAATCTTAGGAGATCGTGGAGGTGGCCCCTATCGATCCGGCAACGCCGGATCGAGGTACACCCAATTCACTTTCAGATCGATGTAGTACAAATCCTCCGCGATACCGAAATCCCCCGGCCGGACTCCCGCCATTCTCATCGTCTGCCATGAAGTCGTTGGTGTGATCAACTGAGGGAGCCTTCCCGCAATCGAGAGCCTTACGGGCATCTGAAAATTCTGGACGTCCGCCTTCCACCGATATCGGACACTCACACTATCTCCTTTTTTCGCAACCATGAGCTCGAGACGCGGGGGCTTCGGGTACCTCAAATACTGCTCGAAGAAGGAGGTGTACTCTTTCCCGGTCATCCGATTTACGTACCGAACAATGTCGCTGCCGTCGATGGCCTTGTAACGGAACGTCTCGGCAATGCCCTTGAGGAGTGAGAACCAGAGCGAGTCGTTATCGAGGACGGTGCGAAACGTGTTCAATATCAGCTGGCCCTTATCGTACATGTCGCCCGAGCCCGGATGGTTGACGTTGGGGACGCCGAGGATCGGCTGCATATTGGCGACATTCTCTTTTTTCGCGTTGATGTAGCGGAGCGATTCTGACCGGCCGTAGAGATCCTCGACAAAGAGCGCCTCGGCGTACGCCCCGAAGCTCTCATGAACCCACATGTCGGCAGCATCGCTGGCAGTCACGCTGTTCCCCCACCATTCATGTGCGCTTTCATGGACGATGATGAAGTCGAATTTCAGCCCCACCTCCGATGAAGCCCTCCCGCGGTAGCCCCCCAGATATCTATTTCCATACGCCACCGCGCTTTGATGCTCCATGCCTGTGTGCGGGCATTCGATGAGCTTGTACCCATCTCTGCGGAACGGATAGGGGCCGAAATACTTTTCAAATGCCGCCATCATCGGCTTGACCTGCTGGAAATGGCGTCTCGCCTTTTCCAGATTCACCGGAAGGACATAGTAGTCAAGCGTCACTGTGTCAGCACCCACAAAGGTGTCTCCGAAGTGGGCGTACGTGCCTATGTTTACGGTCACACTGTAATTGTTCATGGGAGAGCTCACAAACCAGTCGAACCGGGTCCACCCGTCGCCAAGCTTCTTTACGGCCCTGAGCCTGCCGTTGGACACATCTTCGAGGCCCGGCGGGACGGTAACACTGATCAGCATGCTGTCAGGTTTATCGGATTGATGGTCCTTGTTCGGCCACCAGAGGCTGGCCCCCGTCCCCTGACAGGTCACAACCACCCAGGGATTTCCCGCAGAGTCACGCTTCCAGGTGAACCCACCCTCCCACGGGGGTGCCTTCGCCACAATCGGCTTGCCCGAATAGAACACGGTCATTTCACGGTTGGTGTTCGGCGTCAACATCTCGGGCATCTGGACAAACACTGCGTCAAACTCCCGGCTGTACGAAAGTGGCGCTCCGCCATCGAGTGTAATTCCCGTGATCTCCATGTTTCTGAAGAGATCGATCTGCATCAGATTCATCGGTGCGAGCACGGTAAAGCAAACGGTGTTCGACCCGGAAATTGACTCTGTCGCCGGGTCCACTCTCACATCCAGGTGATAGTAGCGGACGTCGTAACAGGAGCGCAAGGGCGTAAGCATCCCTCGCAGGCTGTCCGCTCTCGAAAACAACGGCGAGGCCGGCGTCGGGCCGGTCTGCGCCATCAGGAGACACGATGCCAGAACGAGAAAAGTTGTCGGTACGGCAAGAGTGTGTTTCATCGTCCCTTCCCCCGCGGCGTTCCGCCATTGAGGGGATCACCCGGCATAGTCACAGGACCTGCCGGCAGGTTTTGGAGAATGTAGCGCGTCATGAGTTCGTAGAGGTGCCGTGTCGTGCCGGCACCTTCGGAGATCCCGTGAGAACGGTTTGGGTATGCCATGAAAGAGAACTGTCTGTTGGCCGCAACGAAGGCATTGACAAGCGCCTCGGCTCCCTTGTAGTGGACGTTGTCGTCCCCCGTCCCATGGATGAGAAGGAGGTTGCCGCGGAGCCTGTCGGCAAACGTGATTGGAGACCCGTTCTTGTACCCCTCCGGATTGTCTGCAGGCAGACCCATGTACCGTTCCTGGTAAATCGAGTCGTAGAAACGCTGGTCGGGCACCGAAGCAACGGCAATTGCCGTTGCGTAGATTTCGGGATATCGCAGGATGGCGTTCAGGCTCATCGAACCGCCGCCACTCCACCCCCAGATCCCGATCCTGGTCGAATCCACGAAACTCCAGCGGCTGATGATCTTCGCCGCCGCTGCCTGCTCCTGCGAAGCGAGGATGCCGATCTGACGGTAAATCACCTTACGCCAACTCCGTCCGCGGGGTGCGGGCGTTCCCCGGTTGTCCACACTCGCGATGAGGTATCCCTTCTGCGCGAGCATTGTATGCCAGAGGATTGAGGACCCTCCCCAACGGTCCAACACGGTTTGCCCCGCCGGCTCGCCATAAACGTGAAAGAGAACGGGGTAGTGGCGTGTGGAATCGAAGTCAGGGGGTTTCATGCAGAAGCCGTCGAGCTGCACACCATCCCCGATGTCCACACGGAAGAACTCCGTTGGTCTACGCCTCAGCGAATTCACTTT
>DAIUKN010000029.1:0-4270 GCA_036848195.1 Bacteroidota bacterium | reverse complement strand
CCAGCGGTCTGACTAGCCGGTGCTCGGGTAGGCGCACGAGGTTGATAACCGGCGGTGTGTCAAATGTCGAGTACGTGTGGAACGCCCATCGTCCATCGGGAGAAATATCGTATCTATGGGTCCCTTTCTGATTCGAAGGGGTCAACAGCTCGGCATCCCCCTGTCCGTCAAGCCGGACACGGTAGAGATAGCGCTGTGAGGGGTTCCCGGGGGAGGCCGCATAATAGAGCCACCTGCCGTTAGCGTCTATTCTCTCGACGCTGATCACATCAAACGACCCGGGCGTTGCCAGGCGCATGGAGTCCCCCGACCGCGAGACCGTATAGACGTGCTTCCACCCGTCACGCTCGCTTACCCAGGTGAATCGCGAGCCGTTGTCCAGCCAGCGAAAATCTTCGACGACTTCCACCCACGCGATGTCACGATCCTTCAACACGGACCGCGTCTTGCCGGTTCGGGCATCGGCCAGGATGACCTCGTTCATATTCTGCAGGCGATTGAGATGCTGGAGAGCGATCTGGTCGGAGTTTTCAGTCCAATCCATGTACGGGATGTACGTATTCGCAGGATCGCCAGGAACGTTTAACCAGCAGGGATCTCCGCCCTCCACACGCACCACGCCGATGCGGCATGAAGAGTTGGTTTCGCCGGGCACCGGGTACCGGATCGGCGTGATCTGCGGGTAGAGGGAATCTGTATTGTTGATGAGGGAGAAGACGGGGACCTTTTCCGCGTTCAACTGCCAGAACGCAATTGCCTGACCGTCGGGACTCCAGCGAAAGCCGTCCCGGAGGGAGAATTCCTCTTCGTAAACCCAGTCAAATGTCCCATTGATCAACGTCGGCGATCCATCCTGCGTAAGAGAGATGATACGCTCTGTCCCGAGATCCTGCACATAGATATTGTTTCCGCAGACATATCCCACTTTTCGGGCATCCGGCGAAAACTTGGCAAACATCAACGTCGAGGGTCCAGCCTCACCGCCGAGCTTCTGCAGTCTCCCTGCTTTGAGGTCCAGGACCCAGTAGTCCCCACGCGTCTTCTGTCGCCAGACCCGCTTCGCGTTGGTAAAAACCAGAAGCCGCCGGGCGTCTTTCGACCATTCGTAGTTATCGATCCTGAGGGGAATGGAGTCGCCGGGGGAAATCAGTCGCGCAGCTGAAACCATGATCTCACGGCGTCCCGATTCCGTATCGTAGCGGACGATGTCCTTTCCGAGCTTCATCTCCTTTGAAGGCTCCAGTGTTGTGTAACCGGCACCGCCATCAATCCAGCGGGCAGGGCCGAAGTGCTCTGCAGAAAATTCCCTGCTGCTGAAAATCCGGTCTAGTGTCAGAAGCGACGAATCGGCGTTCTGAGCGAACGAGGGATCCGGCAGGAGAAAGAAAACCCAAAGAGAGACGACCACCCCGAGGAGTTGTGGAGTTGGCCTCGCGCGGAGGTCCTGTTTGACATGATACCCAGGCATTCTTAGTATACCTTCCATTCAATGATCCCGGCCCTTGCGCCGGGTTGCAGAACCGCTTCAATGCGGAGCGCGTCGGTTCTGAAGGTTTCAAAGTAGACGTCGTTGAACCGGCCCTTCTCGGTGCCCCAGAGCCGCTGCGGATTCCACACTGGCTCCCATTTCCCCTCGAACCGGGCGAGCACGCGCCAGGATTTCGGCATCCTGTAGACCTCCGTAGAATCGTAGAACCAGTAGACCTGTACGCCCGCCACATCCAGGGGTTTGGGAAAATCGTACTGGACCCAGGCGGTGTCTTTTCCCGTCTGCCACAGGAAAACGCCCTGTGAGCGATCAGCCGACCCCGCTGGCACTTGTCCGTCGTTTAGCGCCGCAAAACCCTCTCCGCCCGAAGAGGTGACACGGCATCCCTTGGTAAGTGACGGGCCGGAAAGAGGAGATGCCAGGGCGCTCTCCCGGGGAAGCCAGACAGTCATCTCACCCTTGCCGCGATGCGACCACGCATAATATGGGATTGCCGCAAAGTCCTGCCGGGTCTCGATGAACGGTTTCCCCTCGCCGGAGTACCTCGTGGCAATCGCCTTCCCCAGGAGGACGACGATCCCATTCAAGACGTCAGGACGGAATTCGGAGCGCAGCGAAGCCGTGTCGGGAAGAACGAGATTGAGCACATGCCCGCCTGCAGCGTCCGCACTCTCGGCGCAATACACGACCGGTCCACGCTGCAGCGCAACCATCCCGGAGTCTTCCTTCAACCGTTCGTTGGCGGAGATGCGCCGGATGGGCATCGGAAGGTGGAGTTGGACGCGGTCTCCCTTCCTCCACTTCCGCTCAAGGCGGGCATATCCCCTCTGAAGGCTGTAAGCCACGGGTGTACCGTTGATCTTCACGGTGACGCTGTCGGTCCGTTCCGCGAACCGGTAGAGCGCACCGGGCAGCGCTTCGTTTCGTGCCCAGCCGGGGATCCTGACATTGACAGCAAACCGGGCCGGCCGGTCCGGCTGGACGGTCAATTGAACGTCACCATCCCAGGGATACCGGGTCTCTTGTGTCAGGAGGACGGTCCCCGTCGTCGTCTTGAGGCCGGCCCTGCTCGCGACGAACAGGTTGACGAAGAGTTCATCGCCGGCGGTGGCGTACACGTACCCGGGAATCGATGGGATGAATCTTGCGATGTTGGTGGGGCAACAGGCACAATCGAACCATTCGCTGCGTTGAACGTTCCCCCGCGAAGCGAGCGGGTTGGGATAGAAGAAACGGTCGCCGCTCAGCGCGACGCCGGCGATAAGCCCGTTATACAGCGTTCGTTCCAGGACATCGATGTACATGGCGTCCCCGTGCAGGAGAAAGAGGCGGTGGTTAAACAGCACGCTGGCAATGGAAGCGCACGTCTCGCAGTACCCGCTCAGGTTCGGGAGGTCGTACTCTGCTGTGAAGCCCTCTCCCGAACCCTGGGATCCCACGCCGCCGGTGAGATACAGTTTCTTCCCGACAAGGTTTGCCCAGAGCCGGTCGGCCGCCGCCGCATACGCGGAGTCCCCCATGAGTGCTGCAACGTCAGCCATGCCAGAGCACATATACAACGCTCGGACAGCGTGGCCGACCATCTCCTCCTGTTCAGGAATTGGCTTGTGGTCTTGCGCGTACGTACCGTACGGGGTTCGCCCTCCGTTTGCATGGCCCCGTTCGTCAAGGAAGAATTTCGCCAGCTGGATGAACCTGGAATCGCCCGTGACCCGATACAGTTTCGCCAGGCCGATCTCGATCTCCTGATGTCCGGGGGGTATCCGGAGTTTTCCGGGCCCGAAAACTCCCGCGACAAGGTCGGCGTTTTTCAACGCGATGTCGAGGAGGGTGCGCTTGCCCGTTGCCTCAAAGTGGGCTGCAGCCGCCTCGTATAGATGACCCGCGTTGTACAGTTCATGGCTTCTCGATTCTCTGAGCCATCGTGATTCCCCCGCCCAGCCCTCAAGGCGCCTGGCATTATTTGTCCGGGCCGTGTAGAGGTACCCGTCTTTTTCCTGCGCCACAGCGATGATGGCAATGAGGCTGTCCAGATATCTCTCCAGAGCCGGATCAGGATGACTGCTCAGGGAGTACGACGCCCCCTCAATAATCTTGAAAGGATCACTGTCGTCGAACGGATAGACGCCGCACTGCTCCCCTTTCTTCAGCCCTCCGGCGATCGCAAAGTTGTCGATGCGGCCGGTCTCCTCACACTTCCGGAAGGCAAAAGGAATGGTCACAGCGCGGTTGGTCTCCATCCGCTTCGACCAGAATTCATCCGTGACATGGACATCGGTGAAACGGGCCGGAACGAACGGGTAGTCCTTCCGCTGGGCATCTGCCGTCGTCACCAGCTGCAGGAGTGGTGCGAGGATCAGCCAGATACTCCGGGTCAGGAGTCCCATAGCGTATGCTCCTTGGAATACAGGCCAGCAGCAAGGGAAACGGATCATTTGCTGTAGTAGTCGATCATGCGGATGAGGGCCGCTTCGTTGACCTTGTAGAACGTCCTATCCGTCGCATTGAATTGATTCATGAGTGAATTCACTGTCGGACGGTAAAGGCCCTTGGGGGCGTATCCTCCCCCCTCAAACGCCCCGATCTTCCCTTTCAAGGGGTGGTCCTCAAGAAAGCTACTGATCCGCTTGTTCAGTTCCTCCATCGTGGGCCTGAATTCGGCATCAGCCTTCCGCAGGTCGCTATCGTCGACCCCGTTCTTCTTCAAGCGCGCCATTCGCTCGGAATGTTCCTTGCTCATCGCGTCGCGGCGGGCGGTAAGGCTGTCGTAGGCCTGCCGTC
>DAIUKN010000028.1:0-12471 GCA_036848195.1 Bacteroidota bacterium | reverse complement strand
CGGAGGTGATGTCCGATGCGGCGTGGACGTCCAGACTGTACGGAGCCAGAACGGAATGGTCTCGGGCGTCCGGACGAGGGACGGTGGCTTACTGGCGTGCAGCGCACTCATCCTTGCCGTCCCCTCAGACAGGATCGGGGCGCTCCTGCCTTCCGAACTGCGGTCCGCCGGGTTTCTGGGTGGCTTCGAGCGTGCGCCGGTTTCGCCGATCGTCTCGGTGCATCTCTGGTTCGAGAAGGAATTCATGGGAGAGGACAAGGTCGTGGGACTCATCGACCGGAGAATTCAATGGATCTTCAACAAACGGGGGGCCGGCGTGAGCGGCACCACGGAAAACAGCCTGCGACCGTTAGGTTACGTCTGTGCGGTCATCAGCGCCGCACACGACTTCGTCGGGAAGTCGAACGAGGAGCTCGCCGGGATTGCAGAGGGGGACCTTCGAACGGTGTACGGCGCGAGGGTAGGGCCGCCCGTCCGCGCTCTGGTCATCCGAGAGAAGCGTGCCACATTTTCCCCGACTCCGGAGTTTGAGCGGATGCGACCGGGGCCGAAAACCCCGGTGGGGAATCTTTTTCTCGCGGGGGATTGGACCGCAACGGGTTTTCCTGCAACGATCGAAGGCGCCGTGATCAGCGCCGAACAGTGCGTGCCGTTGGTCACCCGCCTGCTGGAAGAGAAGGGTCCGGCATGATCAGTTCGCACCGGGTGTGCGATTGCTTTTTGGCCGCATTTTGGTATATTCCAACACTATGATGAAGCACGCAATCCCTTCCACAGCAAAAGACAAGCTGATTCTGCTGGTCGATGATGAGCCTTCCATTCTGAAAGCGACGGAGGAAGGTCTGTTGGACCGGGGTTTCACGGTACGAGCTATCGAGGGCGCCGAGGCGGCCATTAAAGAAATCCATTCGTTGAAGCCGAGCCTCATAGTGTCCGATCTTGTTATGCCGGGAACGAACGGGTTTGAGTTCTTCCAGGAAGTCCGGAAGCGTAAGGAGTTCTTGTCGGTTCCTTTCGTCTTTCTGACTGCGGTGGATGACTACTACGCGAAGAAGTTCGGAAAGGAGATCGGCGGCGCCGCGTATATCACCAAGCCCGTCGACCTGGATGAGCTCGAGCGCATCATCATCGAGAAACTGGGCAGCTAGGGCAGCTCGCGCCGTACCACAGCAAGACACCACAATGATCCCGTAGCCTCTGCGGGATTTTCTCTATGTCTCCATCCGCCACAAAGAAACGTGTCGAGTATATCGACCTCCTGCGGGGGTGGGCGGTCATTGTGATGATCCAGACGCACGTGTTCAATGCAACGCTGCGTCCGGAGATCACCGCGGGCGGGTTCTATCAGGTGATCAAATTCATCGACGGTCTTGTTGCGCCTGCATTCCTGTTTGCATCCGGCCTTGCATATGCCGTCACGACCAGACGAAAAGTCAACGACTACCTCGCTTTCGGGACTCCGCTTTTCCGGCAGTTCGCGCGGCTCTTCTTCATCCTGGGAATCGGCTACGCCCTGCATCTTCCGAAGTTCAACTATTATCATCTTGTCAGCGACGCAGGCCATGAAGCATGGATGATCTTCTTCCAGGCGGACGTGCTGCACTGCATCGCCGTGAGCCTCCTGTTTCTTCAGGTCCTTCTGCTGATCCTCCGTTCCGAGCGGCGCCTCTACCGGACGCTGAGCGTCGTGGCCACCGCCGTTGTGTTCGCCACGCCGGTGATGTGGGGCATCGATTTCTGGAAGCTGTTTCCTCCCCCGGTGGCAGCGTACCTCAACGGTCTCCACTATTCGCTCTTCCCCCTCTTTCCTTGGTCTGCATTTCTCTTCGCAGGCTCCATCACCGGGTACTGGTATGTGGAGGCGCGGCAGAAACAGCAGGAGGGCGCGGAACTGAAAATGATGAACATAGCTGCCGCGGGCGGATTTGCGCTCATCGTGGCGTCTTTTGTCCTGGAGCCGCTGTCTCAGGCCGTCTATCCCGTCTATGACTACTGGCTGTTCAGTCCAAGTTTTGTCCTGCTCCGGATCGGTCTCGTTCTGATGCTCTGCCACGCGATGTTTCGATACGAGAAGCAGATTGGGATTTCGCCGCGCTCGGCGGTCACGCTCGTTGGGCGGGAATCGCTCATCGTGTATGCCACGCATCTGATGGTGATCTACGGCAAGCTCGGTCCCCGGACGTTTCAGGAGGTGGCCGGCAGCTCGTTTGGCTACACGGAGGCGATCATGGCCAGCGTCGTTCTGCTGTCAGCAATGATCCTTCTGGCCCTTGTCTGGAGCCGCATCAAGCAGGGATCGCCGCGCCTGAAGATCGCGGCGGAGCTCGGCACTCTGGCCGCGTTCCTGGGGGTTTTCTTCTTCTCGCCGGCCTGACGCTCGGGCTCCGGACGGGTGACATCGTTCTATCACGTTCCTCTCCTACGACTATGCGCGCACTCTGTCTGACACTTGCCACGCTTCTTACTATGACTCTTCGTTCTTCCAGCGAAGCCGGTGCCCGTCAATCGCTCGACGGCGACTGGCTCTTCACAGTGGACTCGCTCAAAGCTGGCATCGCAGCCGGGTGGTTCCGGGGGGGTGCCGATCTGAACCGATGGCAGAAGGTGCAAATACCCGCATTCTGGGAATCGTATCCCGGAATGGCGGCATACGATGGATGGGGCTGGTTTGCGAGAAAGTTCTCCGTGCATGCCGTGCCGGGCCCGATGAGTCTCCATTTCGCCGGCGTCGACGATGATGCGGTCGTATGGGTGAACGGCGTGGAGGTCGGAAGCCACAGCGGGTACAGCGATCCGTTCGCCGTCGACCTGAAGGGGGCCCTTCATCTTGGCGAGAACACGGTCGTGGTTTTGGTGAAGGACTTCGGAGGGGGCGGGGGCATCTACAAACCAATCACGCTCATCGAAACATCATCGCTCGATACCCTCCTGCGGAGCGCATATTCGTTCAAGCCCGCTGTCCGGAGCGCCGACTGGGTCCGGGATGCCGCGATCTACTCTGTCTACCTCCGATCCTTCTCCAAGGAGGGAACGTTCGCGGGATTGGAGAAGAAGCTCCCCCTACTGAAGAAGCTTGGTGCCACGGTGCTCTGGCTGATGCCGATCCACCCGGTCGGGGCGAAAAACCGGAAAGGAACCCTGGGGAGCCCGTATGCTGTCCAGGATTATTACGGGATCAACCCGGAATTCGGGTCGATGGCCGATTTCAAACGCCTTCTGGCTGCTGCCCACAAGCAAGGCTTTCGACTGATCATTGATCTGGTGGCGAACCATACCTCCTGGGACAGCAAGCTGATCGCCAATCACCCTGAATGGTTCACGAAAGACTCTACCGGAGCGATTGTCCCGCCAAACGCCGACTGGACTGATGTGGCCGATCTTGACTATTCCAAAGCGGGACTCCGGAAGTACATGACGGATATGATGGTCTGGTGGGTGAAGAACGTCGGAATCGATGGATTCCGATGTGACGTTGCGGAACTGGTGCCGACAGATTTCTGGGAAGAAGCGCGAACGGCGCTGGATGAGGTAAAGCCGGTGATGATGCTCTCGGAAGGCTCGCTTCCCGAGCACCACGTGAAGGCGTTCGACCTGACCTATTCGTGGAACATCTATGATGCCCTGGGTCCGCTGGTTCAGAGGAAGCGGCCTGTGGCGCTCATCGATCAGATTTTGAAGAATGAACGGCTGCAGTTTCCCGCGGGGTCGCTGAGAATGCGATTCACCACGAACCACGACAAGAACGCATGGGATTCTCCGGCCGTCCTGAGATACGGCCGGGATGGCCTGAAGCTTTCCACTGTTCTCGTCAATACGATTCCCGGCGTGCCGATGATCTACACGGGAGAAGAAGTTGCAAATGACAGGAAACTGAGCCTCTTCGAAAAAGTGGGGGTCGACTGGACGCGCCCCCGCGACGTGGGGAAACTCTATCAACAGCTCTTTCGCCTCCGCAGGGAACATCCCTGCCTCGTCCGAGGAGAAATGGTCAGGGTCACGACAAACAACGAAGATGCGGTGTATGCATTCTGGCGTGTGGCAGGGGATGACCGTGTTCTGGTGGTGCTAAACTTCGGGTTCGAATCCACGAAGGTGCATCTTGACCCCGGCAAATTCGGGGGAGAGTATCGGGAGGCTTTCTCGGGAGCTGTGCTGGACCTGTCTGCGGCGGCGGAAGCGTCTCTCGGGCCTTCAGGGTACGCAGTCTTTGTGAAGCAGTAGATGATGTAAGTGCGAAACAGCAACCCGTTGCTTATGGCCGTGGTGATGTCCGGTTGGCTTTGCCGTTCAACGTTCGTGACTCACCCGCTCAATGTCTATGACCCGTCGGGAATCTGCTCCACGAGCCACCGGCTCGTCAAGTAGACCATCCCCTCGCCTGACCGTGAGAGCTATGCAAGGCGGGCTGGCGACAGGACGGTTGTTGGGCCGCACCATGGTCGTTCGTGCACGTCTCTCTCGCGAGAGAGGGGGAGTGAGGGGGTGAGTCAGCACGATGCTGGGACGCCGGGTTCTCGGCTTTCGCAATGCCACGGGCTCCGCCGGTGGAGCTCTTCCCCTCCGGGGCGCTAACGTCCCGGTCCGCAAGGGGAGTACCGGCCGTATCTGCAACCCTCCCAATCACCTTGATTTACCACGGCCTTTCCCGTACCTTTTTCTCGTGGTGCACCGGTGGAAGGCATCTTCTTCCATACGCCGTTCCGCGCAGTCTCGTCGATGGAGAAGATTGAAGGATGAGTATACTCTCGATATTCCTGAAGCTCGCAGGGGTTCTGTTGATTGTGGCCGTCAACGGTTTCTTCGTTGCCGCGGAATTTGCCATTGTGAAGGTTCGGTCGACCCAGATCGAGCCGCTTGTGCGCGAGGGTTCCAAGCGCGCCCGGGTTGCCCATCATGTCCTCAGCCATCTTGACATCTACCTTTCATCCTGTCAACTGGGGGTTACCATGACGAGCCTCGGGCTGGGATGGGTGGGGGAGCCGTTCGTGGCAGATCTCCTTCTTCCCGTCTTCCAGATCTTCGGGATGGACTCCACCGTTCTGCATACCGTCGCGTTTCTGCTTGCGTTCTCCGTCATCACGTTTTTGCACATCGTGCTTGGGGAGCAGGCGCCGAAGTGGCTGGCGATTCAGAATGCGCGTCAGACGACGCTGGCTGTTGCCGGACCGTTGGATCTGTTCACGAAGGTCTTCCGTCCTTTCATCTGGTTGTTGAATAGCAGTGTTCAGGCCTTTCTGCGCCTGGTAGGGATTTCTACAACGGGTGAAGCTGACGTCGCCCAATCGGAAGAGGAATTGCGGCTTCTCCTGAGCAGAGGGAAGGCCCTGACAAGTACCGGCAAGCGGATATCGCTCCGTGCCATCGAACTGCGTGACCGGACTGTCCGGGAAGTCATGGTTCCCCGTCCCGCGATTGTGTATCTGTCGACCGAACGGACGATTGAGGAGAACATTGCCAGGGCAATTGAGAACCAGTTCACCCGCTATCCCCTCTGTGAGAAGAATGTCGACAATGTCCTGGGCATGGTGCACATCAAGGATCTGTTCAAGATCCAGGGAGAGAGGGGAAGCGGCGTCCGTCTGCTCGAGGTCAAACGAGAGATGCCCTTTGTTCCGGAGACCACTTCCCTGGAGAAAATCCTCAACATGTTTCTGGCAAAGCGGCTTCTGATGGCCATTGCGGTGGACGAGTACGGGGGGACGGCCGGCCTGGTCACGCTGGAAAACGTTCTGGAGGAGCTGGTGGGGGAAATCCGCGACGAGTTCGATGTGGAGTCGATTCCGGTACAGAAAGTGAGCGAGAACGAGTTCCTGGTGGATGGAACGATGGCCCTTCATGATTTTGCGCGGATGTTTGACGTTGAACCGGGATCACGCGATGTAGTGACCGTGAGCGGGTACGTATTCCAGTTGCTCGGCAAGGTCCCGGAGAGGGGGGCCTCGGTACCGATCGGCCACTGGCTGGGGTTCATTGAGGCGGTGGACAGGCGAAAGGTCAAGACCCTTCGCCTCACACGGATACCCGCACAGGAACCGGCGCCCGCCCGGCCCGCAAGACCTTCACGGAAGAGGAAGAAGGGATGACCCCTCGATATGTGTCTTGCCGGAAATCGATGGCATGCTTCGCCTGGATGCTCGCGATGATCTGCGGGATCCTTGGTGCAACCGCCCGGGCACAATACTATGACCCCCGGGAAGAGGCCCCTCCTACCGAAGCACGGTTCGTGTATGGCGGCGCGATGTGGCGAGAGTTTTCGCCCCGCCCGGCTAACAGCCTGCCCGACTCCGCAGCAATCCGATTCACGCGGGTGATGCCTGTCGTGGGATTCCGCGCGGGATTGGTGGACATTCTCTTCGGGTACACAACGTACCTGAATAACGGCCAGTCGCGTTCCGCTGTAACTTTCGGAGCTACGGTGGGAGGGGAGTATGTCGCTCTGGGAGGTCGCCCGGGTGCGCTCCTTGTGCAGCTGATGCTGGCAGCCGATTTCACGAAGGTGGAGTCGGGCGGCCCCCAGCGCGAGGACTTCAACGTGGCCACTGTTGGTCTCGGCATGGGACTGGAGTATCGGTACCGTGCCCGCACGACCCTGTTCTGGATCAGGGGGGGCGTGATTGCGCACTATGCCATTGAAGGTTACAGCACGGGAAGCGGGTTCTCTCCGGCCGTAACGGCCGAAAGCATATTGTGCTTCAGAAACATCGGTCCGTTCGATGGCATTACGCTGGGATACCGGTTCCGGCTGCAGACCTGGTCGATGAACAACGCCGCCCTCGACTACCGGTCGTTCTTTCACGGTCCGACGCTGGGGGTGATGTTCTGATATGCTCAAGACGATCCGCTCAAAAGTTGTCTGGACATTCGCCGGGTTGGTGCTGATCAACCTCGGCGCCGGCTTCTGGTCGATCTTCAATTTCTACTCGCTTGGATCCACCGTGGCCACGATCCTGCGCGAAAATTACCAGAACGTTCTGGCGGCTGAGAACATGGTGAAGGCGCTCGAACGGCAGGACAACGCCCTGATGGGGCGCAGTGAGGGGGAGGTGCTGATGTCGGGCGGAGCGTTCTCAGAAAATCAGCAGGTCTTCTACTCCTGGTACCGCGAAGCGGTCCGGTCGATTGCCCTCCCCTCGCAGGAACCTCTGCGGGACTCCATCCAGGCGGCCTACCTGCGATATTCGCTGGTGGCGGATTCCATGATTTCCCGGATCGAGCAGGGCGCGTTCGGCGAATCAAAGCAATACTACTATGATGCCGTCCGTCCGCAATCCGACCGCCTGCGCGAGCTCTGCTTCCGTCTGTTCGAGATCAACCAGACGGCGATGTATAACGCCGAGGCGCGCACACATTCGATTGCGAACCAGACGGCGTTCGGAACGATGATGACGTCCGTCATCACGCTGATTCTGAGTATCATCGCCACGGCCTGGCTGATACGAGGAATCATCACCCCCGCAGAGGAGCTGACAGAAACCGTAAAGCAGATCGGAGCGGGGAAGCTCGATCTGAAGATCGACGTGCTTTCGGACGACGAGATCGGTCAGTTGAGCCGGGAGTTCAACAAGATGACGGAGCGGCTCCAGAGGTACGGGCAGATGAACATCGATCAGATCCTCTCCGAGAAGCTGAAGTCGGAAACCATCGTGCGCAGTATCGCGGACGGGCTCATCGTGACTGACGCGGCGATGAACGTTCTTCACCTGAACCACGTCGTGGCGGAACTGTGCGGGGTGACCGAGCATGACGCCGTGGGCTCGCCGATCGCCTCCGTTATCCGCGACGTCCGCGTGATCTCATTGATTTCCGGCGCGATCGCCGCCTCCGCACCGGAGCCTGAACCGAAACCCACAACGCTGCAGTTTAACCGCGGCGGCAAGACGTTGTATTTCCGCCCCAAACTGACAAGGATTCTGGACAGCGAAGGAGCACCGTACGGCGTGCTGATGCTGCTGCAGGACGTGACCCAGTTCAAAGAGCTTGACCGGATGAAATCGGATTTCATAGCGACGCTGTCCCATGAGTTCCGAACGCCCGTGACCTCGATCAACATGAGCGTGGACATCCTGAACCAGGGGATTCTCGGGCCCCTGAACGAGAAACAGAAAGAGCTGATCTCCTCTGCAAAGGAGGACTGCCATCGCCTCACCAAGCTGGCCCGTGAGCTCCTGCAGCTTTCGAAACTGGAATCGGGACGGCTCCAGGTGATGAACGAAGAGCTGGATGTGCACAGATTCATTGATGCCACTCTCCGACCGCTGCAGATGCAGTTTAAAGAGAAGAACGTGAATCTCCGCACCGAGATGGCCCCCGTGCTGCCGCACCTTCTGGCCGATGAACAACAAATCTCCTGGATAGTGACGAATCTGGTAACAAACTCGTTGAAATACACCGAGAACGGCGGATCCGTCACCGTCAGAGTACGGACTGACGATGGCGCTCTCCTGATCGAAGTGGAGGATACCGGCGCGGGAATTGCCAAGGAGCACCTGGAGAGCATCTTTGACAAGTTTGTCCAGGTTAAGCGCGCGTCGGACTCGACACCGGGAAGTGTCGGACTCGGGCTGGCGATTGCGAAAGAGATCGTGGAGATGTACGGTGGAAGAATCTGGGCGGTCAGCGAGCCGGGCAAAGGGAGCACATTCTCCGTCGTTCTCCCGTTGAGCCGTGTTCCGGAAGACACGAACGCATGAGCAGGGAACCATGAAAGCATCCGTCCTGGTCGTCGACGACGAGCAGAACATTCTCAAGACCGTGACGATCTGTCTCGAGGCATCGGGGTTTGAAGTGACGGGGTTCCTGAATCCGCTTCAGGCGCTGGAGGAGATGCGCGGGGAGACGTACGACATCGCCTTTTTCGACCTCAAGATGCAGCCGATCGACGGCATGGAATTGCTCCGGCAGGCGCGTCAGATCTCGCCGATGACAACCGTGATCATGATGACTGCCCATGGCAGCATTGACTCCGCCGTCGAGGCAATCAAGCTGGGAGCGTACGACTACATCCAGAAACCCTTCGAGTTTTCCGAATTGCAGCACATCGCGGGGAAGGTGGCGGAACATCATCGTCTGAAGCGGGAAATCCGGGAGTTGAAACAGGAACTGGAAAGGCGTGAAGGGACCGGAGTGATCGTCACCCGGAATGAGAGGATGAAAAGCGTCATGAACCTGGCCATGCAGATGGCTTCAGGCGCCATTGCCATTTTGATTGAAGGAGAGAGTGGCACCGGCAAAGAACTGCTCGCGCATATGATTCACCAGAACAGTCCGCGGAAGGATGGCCCGTTTATCACCGTCAACTGCAGCGCTCTTCCGGAGAACCTTCTGGAAAGTGAGCTGTTCGGCCACGTTCGCGGTGCGTTCACCGGAGCTGTGAAAGACAGACAGGGTCGTTTCGAGGCGGCGGATGGCGGGACGCTGCTGCTCGACGAAATCGGCGACACTCCGCCGGCGACGCAAGTCAAGCTCCTCCGTTTCCTGCAAAGCAAGGAGTACGAACGCGTCGGGGAATCAAATACACGGCAGGTAGATGTGCGTGTCATCGCGGCGACCAACAAGGATCTGGAAATTGCGGTACAGCAGGGATCCTTCCGGGATGATCTGTACTATCGCCTGAATGCGGTCAAAGTGAAGCTTCCCCCGCTCAGGGAGCGGGTGGAGGACATCCCGATGCTGGTACAACACTTTCTGCAAAAGCAGGGGAGCGCGAGTGAGATTTCTCCCGAAGCCATGAAGGCCCTCGAGGGGTACGTCTGGAAAGGAAATGTCCGGGAGCTGGAGAATGTTGTGGAGCGCGCCGTGATTCTGTCGCGCGGTGATTCGGTCCAGCTCCACCATCTCCCGGAGGAACTCCAGACGGTCGGTCTCCCGCCGAACCGGAACCTCTCGCTCGAGCAGGTGGAGCAACAGCACATTATCCGGGTGCTCCGTCAGGCACGTGACCTTGACGAGGCGGCCTCTCTCCTGGGCATAGACCCCGCCACTCTCTGGAGAAAACGCAAAAAATACAATCTCTAGGCCCCTTTTTGGGGAGAGGCGTTCTTGCTTTTTGCACGGTGCTTTAATATATTTGCGGTCAATGGTTTATCCTCCTCTCTTCCCGGACAGTCATTCTCGTCTTGCAGAATGCAATCTGTCCGGTTGATTCCACTTTAAAGTAGCCGTTTTTCAAGCCTCGCTAACTCTAACATTCCCAAGCGTCCGGCGCTTGTCCGCGCATCTCCGCTGCCTTGGCACCGGTTTTGCACACCACGGGCCTGGTAGAACTACCCGGATCACGGATCTGAAGTTTTCCCAATACGTATTGTTCAGACAACTGGAGGACCCATGGCTGTAAAAACCACGACGTTGCAGAGCGGTCAGATTGGCGTCATCGAAGTGAAGGGGTCGCTTGTGGGAGGGGAGGAAACGGACGAGTTGCGGAGCGCGGTGGCGGACTTCGTCGAACAGGGGACGAAAAAGCTCATCATCGATCTGGGCAAAGTCACCTACCTGAATAGCACGGCAATCGGGGTGCTGGTTTCGACCCACACGACATTTTCCAAGAACAAGGGGCGTGTCAAACTGTGCAACATCAACAAGAGCATCAACAACATTTTCGTCATTACCAAGCTTACACTGGTCTTCGACGTTGCCGAGACCCGCGAAGATGCCGTGA
The DNA here is from genome assembly GCA_036848195.1 of Bacteroidota bacterium. Lineage (GTDB taxonomy): Bacteria > Bacteroidota > Ignavibacteria > UBA10030 > UBA6906 > DAIUKN01. The sequence continues at coordinate 1,817 of DAIUKN010000028.1, read as the reverse complement.
AGGCGTTTGGCGAGGCCTGACAACGGTTCCAATGCATGTACCGTTCCACTCATCCATCTTCTACTATTATTAAAGGAGTTCAGCGATGAAGCAGTCCATTTTCCTCGCGACCGCAATCCTCGTCACAGCGGTGGTCGCTATCATCATCTACTGGTTCATTCTCGGCAATCCGGACAACTTTGCCAACGGCGAAGTGCGAACCGTTCCGAAGAACCTTCTGGGGACGGTGTACACCGGAGGAATCGTTGTGCCCGTGCTGATTACCCTGACCCTGCTGGATCTCACTCTGGTGTTTGAGCGGACCTTCTCGCTCCGCAAGGCCAACGGGAAGTCTTCCATCACCGGCTTCCTCAAGGCCGTTCAGAGCAGCCTGATGGGCGGCAAGATCGACGATGCGATCAAGGCGTGCGACGCCCAACGGGGGTCGGCCGCGAATATTATCCGGACCGGCCTGGAACGGTACAAGGCGGTCCAGGCCGACAGGAAGCTGGATCCGGACAAGAAGATGGCCGAGACACAGCGTGCGATCGAAGAGGCAACCAGCCTCGAGACGCCGCTCCTCGAACGGAATCTGATCGCCCTGTCGACGATCGCCTCCATCGCGACCATGTGCGGTCTTCTCGGCACGACGGTCGGTATGATTCGCGCGTTCACGGCCCTTGCCCGCGCCGGAGCCCCGGACGCCATCCAGCTGTCCATCGGGATCTCGGAAGCGCTCATCAACACGGCGCTCGGGCTTCTGGCCGCCATCATCGGGATCGTGGCGTACAATTTCTTCGTCACGAAGGTCGATAACTTCACCTACATGATCGATGAAGCGAGCTACAACGTTGTCCAGATCCTGAATACCCGGACCAACGACTAAGCCACGAGCGAGGAAACAATGCCGAAATTCAAGCCACACAGACAAGGCGTCAGGATTGACATGACACCGCTGGTGGACGTGGCATTTCTGCTGCTGACCTTTTTCATGCTGACAACGCAGTTCAAGCCTCAGGAAGAGGTCTCAATTGTGCTGCCGTCATCGCACTCCGAAAATAAGCTGCCTGAATCGGATGTCGTGACGATCAACCTGGCACAGGATGGACGGATCTTTCTGGGCGTGGATTCGCAAATCCTGCGCGGACGGCTGTTCGGAAAAGAGAACGAGCTGAAAGCGAGCGTCCAGGTTGAAAAAGGACAGTTGGCGAACTACCTCGTCCAGGCACGCACCATGAATCCAAAACTCCGCACCGTCATCAAGGGTGACAGGGAAGCGGAGTATGGTTCGGCGGAAGATGTCATGGAAATCCTGCAGAAAACACAGATCACGCGGTTTAACCTGGTCACCGACCTGGCAAGATCCGTTGCATCACAATAAGTGCATGAGGAGGATATAACATGTCCGGTGGTGGAGACATAGCCGAACCCAAGCGAAAGGGAAGAGGCAAAAAACGCAAGAAGAGCAGACGATTGGGGATCCGAATCGACATGACCCCGCTCGTTGATGTAGCGTTTCTCCTGCTCACCTTCTTCATGTTCACGACGTCGATGTCGCGTCCACAGGTGATGGAGATCAACTTGCCTCCCGACAAAGAGGTGAAGGTGGAGATTGCAGAATCGAACCTGCTGACACTCCGGGTGAGCGAGAAGGGAGATATCTTCTGGAACAGCGGCATCGAGGCTCCGAAGAGAATCGAATATTCGGCAGTCCGCGCTTTTCTCAGGGAGAAAGCCACATCGAACCCCAAACTGGTCACTCTGCTGAAGATTGACCGGATGGAAAAGTATAATACGATGGTCAACATGATTGATGAGCTTGGTCTCGCCAATATTCA
>DAIUKN010000027.1:0-13083 GCA_036848195.1 Bacteroidota bacterium | reverse complement strand
CAGCGGGAGCGAAGTCTGGTCTCTCTGCCTCGATCATGCGGGGGTCCTGTGGGCCGGCACGTGGCAAGACGGCGTCAACAAGCTGGCCCCTTACAGGACAAAGTTTGCACGTATTCCCGGGGAGACGCGCAAGCCAGACGGGCTCGGCGACGCGAATGTGACCTCTGTATTTGAAGATCATCACGGGAAGGTCTGGATCGGGACCCTGCGCGGGGGGCTGGAGGGTTATGATCCGATCAGGAGAATCTTCACGCATTTCCACGACCTCCCGAACAATTCGGGGGACCCGATCAGAAGGCGCCGCCGCCTTGTCAGCGCCATCGGGGAAGACTCCCAGGGTGCACTCTGGATCGGCACGTGGAGCGGACTGTTGCATGGCGATCCTACCACCGGGATGTTCAGACAGTATGACCATCGGGAGGAGGACTCCTCGAGCCTTGCCTTCGACCAGATCAACGCGTTGCTGGTCGATCGCAGGGACCGACTCTGGCTCGGGTTGAGGGGAGGCGGACTGGACATGCTTGACCCTCGCAGCGGGCGGCCGGCATTTCGTCACTACCGCCACGGTAATTCCGACTCAGGATCGCTTTGCAGCGACTGGGTGTGGACTATCTTTGAAGACTCGAGGGGCCGCATCTGGGCCGGGACCAATAACGGTGTGAGTATGTTTGAGGGAGCGTCCACGTCCTTCAAGAATTTTCACCACAACCCGGCTGACCAAAACAGTCTCTGTGACGACAACGTGTTCGCGATCGCGGAAGATCCTGACGGCTCCATCTGGTTTGGGACGAGCGCCGGGCTCGGCAAGTTGGACGAAGCAACGGGAGAATTCAAGCACTACTCAGACAGCGACGGGCTTCCCAGTTCATATGTCTACGGTATTCTCCCGGATGGGGAGGGGAATCTCTGGGTGAGCACAAACAGGGGGCTCGCACGATTCAGTGAGCGGAATCCGGCCGGCGCGAAATCGCGCAATTTCGATCTGCGCGACGGGCTGCAGTCAAACGAGTTCGGCCTGGGTGCGTACCACCGGGGCTCGAGCGGGAGGTTCTATTTCGGCGGGGTCAGCGGCCTGAATTTCTTCCGCCCTTCAGAGGTCAGGGATAACCCTGTACCCCCCCGCGTGGTCATTACCGGGATGACGGCCATCGGAGGTACACCAGGTGCGCGTCCAATTGTCGTCCGTAGTGGTTCGGTGACGGTACCGTATACAGATAATTTCTTTTCCGTGGAGTTTGCCGCCCTGGATTATACCGACCCGGCAAGAAATCTCCATGCTTACCTCCTTGAGGGGTTCGACAAGGATTGGATCTTCTGCGGAACGCGCCATCAGGCAACGTATACAAATCTGGATCCGGGAACGTACACCTTCCGAGTAAAGGGATCGAATAGTGATGAAGTATGGAACACGGTCGGGACGTCGCTCTTGATCGTCGTTCAGCCACCGTTCTGGAAGACTTGGGTATTCCGGGTTGCCGTCTTGGCTGCCGTCGCGGGGCTGCTCTACGCGCTGTATCACTTCCGGGTTAACCGGCTCCTCGAGATCGAGCGGATGAGAGTACGCATTGCCAGTGATCTCCATGATGACATCGGGTCGAACCTGACGAAGATCGCCGTTCAATCAGAGATCATCCAGTCTGCAACAGATCCCGAAAAGGTAAGGGAGACATCGCGGCAAATCGGAGCCGCATCGCGCCAGATCATAGGCACCCTGAGCGACATTGTCTGGTCGATCGATGCCAGGAACGACACCATGGGCGATCTCCTCGACCGGATGCGAGATTTTGTGGCAGAGGTCCTCGCCCCGCGGCTCGTGGAAGTTGGGTTCAACCAGCAAGGACTTGACCCGAAGAAGTCGGTGCCCGTTGAGATCCGGCAGAATCTCTATCTTATCTTCAAGGAGACCATCAGCAATATTGCCCGTCACAGCAACGCCCGGCACGTCCGCGTCGAGATTACCCGTGCGGATCGCAAGTTTGTGATGTCCATCTCGGACGATGGCGAGGTTGTGGGAGAGGAAATCCGTCGAAAAGGCCAGGGGTTCCGCAACATGATGATGCGTGCAGAGCGAATTCACGCAGATTTGCGAATAATTGGCCCCCCGGGGGTTCAAATGCAGCTCACAATGAAGGAATTCTAGGCCTCTGGCGAGGCGCATGACATTCGCCCCTGGAATTTCCCATGTTCATGGGATGTACATGATGGAACCCACCGCTTATCTTTCGTCCATGATTTCGGTCGGGATTGTGGAAGATGACAGGGAGGTCCGAGAGGCCCTCCAGAGTTATTGTGACGCACAGGAGGGACTCTCCTGCGACATTGCTGAAGAGTCGGCGGAGGGATTCCTGGCACGTCTGACTCCGCGTACCGTCCCGGATGTTATCCTCATGGACATCGGGCTTCCCGGCATGTCCGGCATCAGTGCGATCCAGGTCATCAAGGATCGCTACCCCGATGTTTCTATCATCATGCTGACGGTCTATATGGATTCGCACAAGGTGTTTCAATCCCTCTGTGCGGGAGCTTCTGGGTACCTGCTGAAGACCGCCCCATTTGTCGAAGTGAAGGAGGCTATTGAGGTAGCCTACGCCGGAGGCGCCCCGATGTCCCCACCGATCGGAAGGAAAGTCATCGAATTCTTCCACCGCGGCCCCCGCGAAGATGCCCGGCCCGTGCTGACGATGAGGGAGAGGCAGATCGTCATGGGGCTTGTCGACGGCCTCAGCTATAAGATGATTGCAGACCGGACCAACGTTGCGATCGAAACCGTCCGGTCACATATCAAGAACATCTACCTGAAGCTCCACATCCACAGTAAAGCTGAAGTCATCGCAAAGACCCTCAAGGGCGAGATCTAGGAAGAAGCGGAAACCTGCCGCGTGCACCGGCTTCTTTGTCAAACCGGGTAGCCTCTCTTCTCCATGTAGCGAGCCAGAGAAATCCTCAGGATTCAAACAGTGCAGAGAGCACTCTATGATGATCGTGCAGACTGCTGACTGTTCTGAGACTGCGGCGGCAGTCCGCGACGGAAACGGCGTTGTCTCCGTCGCACAAGGAATTGCCTGGTTCTGGTCGACCTCCTGAATTGCGGACCCGGGTCCCGGCTCATCATTGGGCAGGGGCCCCCCACCTCTCTGCAAACATTCTCCCCAAGGCCCATTTGCCGCTTCTGGCCCGACTTCTCCTGTCGCCGAACACTGGATTCAAGATTTCTCTCTGACGGTATGAAAATATGGAAAACCTTATATATATTGGCTCATGATTCAGCCACCATTGTCGGTTCTGCTCGAGAAGCCTCAGAAAGTCGATATAGCCGCCATCGAGCGTGATCTGACGAAGCTCTGGAAAACCGCATCGATTCCGGCCTCGGAAGAGTCTGTCCCTCCCGTAATAAGGGCTTGCACCCTGAATCTTGTCGTGGTCATGGAGGGGGCCGGGGATCTCGATGCGACGGCCGAACTGGCAGGCAATGTTACCGTCGAGCATCCAAGTCGGCTCTTCCTGGTTGCGCTCGGCGACCCCTCAGGCGGCTCCTCGGTTGAATCCTGGATATCTGCCCGTTGCTCGCTCCCCGCTCCCGGACGTTCCCAGGTCTGCTGCGAACAGGTCAATCTCGTCGCGCGTGGCGCCGCAGTCGACGGCGTCCCGAGTATTGTCACATCGCTCCTCGTCCCTGATGTTCCTTCGGTCGTTCTGTGGACTCTGCCGGCCGGAAAGTACGAGGGTTTCCTCGGGTCGCTGTTGTCGGTGGTTGACCGTGCGCTGATCGACTCCTCGGGGGAGACTTCGCCGGCAGACCTGCTCTGTGCCTGGCACCGGTTGCTCAAGAATTCGGCGGGTCCGGTTGCGCGCGCAACGCTGGGTGACCTCGCCTGGACGCATCTTACCGCCTGGCGTTCGCTGACAGCGCGCATGTTCCAGCCGGAAGGAATGCGGAAAACCCTTGGGGGGATCAGCCGAATGGGGATACGGTATTCAGTGAGCACAACCCCGCGCCATTCAGGGCTCAGCCAGGCGCTTCTCTACACGGCCTGGTTCGCACACCGGATCGGGTGGACGCTTGTGGAGAGTGAGGGGAGAAGGGGGCCGAGAGAATTCCTTTACGAGTTCGCCGTGCCCGGTCCCGGGTCTTTGCAGGTCCAGGTGACTCCGACATCCGCGGAGCCTGAAGGCCCCGGCGGTATCGAGGCGGTATCGATCATGGCGGGTGATGCGGTCGTTCTCTCGCTCGAGTTGCAGTCGGGCCGCGACAGCGTGCGGAGCCTGCGGCAGGTGTCCGGCGTATCGGTTGAAGAGAGCATCATTCCGCTGACGGATCAATCGGAATCGAGCGTGCTCGCACGCGAGCTTGAAGTTGTTACCGGCGATGCTCTCTATGAGTCAGCATTAGAAATTCTCGGGCTCATGATGAAGGGGGGAGGCCGATGAAGAGAGACCTTCGTCTTTTTCCAAGCGCCGGCGATCTCGCCATGGGTGCGGCCGAGATGGTCGTCGAACATCTCAACGAGGAGATCCGGCGCCTCGGCTCGGCGTCGTTTGTTCTTTCGGGCGGAGTGACCCCGCGGATCGTGTACGACATGCTTGCTTCCCCCTCCCTTGTCTCAAAGGTCGACTGGTCGAGAGTTCATCTTTTCTGGGGCGACGAACGCTGTGTCCCGCCGAGCGCCCCGGAGAGCAACTATCGGATGGTTGAGGAGTCGTTGCTGGGGAATCTTTCCCTCCCTGCCCGGAACATCCACCGGATTCATGCGGAGCATCCCCCGCTGATCGCGGCCGGCGAGTACGAAGCTGAGATACGGGCGCACTTCGGGTTGCGCGCGCACGAACTGCCGGAATTCGGCGTGGTCCTTCTGGGTCTCGGGCACGACGGCCACACGGCATCCCTTTTCCCGGGGAACAGCGCGGTGGCGGAAAAGACGCACCTGGTGATCGGCATCTACATCGAGGCGCTCCAGGCCTCTCGTGTCACCTTGACGCTGCCGGTCCTCAACAATGCGCGGACGGTCCTCTTTCTTGTCTCCGGCCGGGAGAAGGCGGGCATTCTCCGGGAGGTACTCGAAGATGACACACCGCGATATCCGGCCCAGCTCGTGCAGCCAGCCGGCGGCCGGCTTCTCTGGTGTGTTGATGCTGACGCTGCTGTTGCCCTTCTGAAGGGAAAGACGGAATGATGGTTCTTGCCGGTGATGTCGGCGGTACAAAGGTGAATCTGGCGCACTATGCGCTCGAAGACGGGAGATTGACGCGTGTTCTCCTTGAGACATATTCAAGCCGGAAATTCGACTCCCTCTATGCTTGTGTGCGGGTGTTTCTGAAGGAGCACCCGGCGCCGCTCGCCGCCGCGGCGATCGGGATTGCCGGCCCGGTTGTTGCGGGTCAAAGCACGTTGACGAATCTTGGGTGGGAAGTCGATGCGGCGGTCCTTGCTAGGGAACTCGGGCTGGATCGGGTCGCGTTGCTCAACGACCTTGAGGCCACGGCATACGGCACCCTGCGCCTGGAAGCTGCAGATGCTCTGGTTTTGCAGGAAGGACGGCCGCGCAGCGGGGGCGCGATTGCCGTTATTGCCGCGGGTACGGGCCTTGGTGAAGGGGGTCTCGTCTGGGACGGTTCGGGCTACCGCGCCCTCCCCTCTGAGGGCGGTCATGTCGATTTTGCTCCGCGGGATGAACTTGAGATGGACCTGCTCCGTTTTCTCATGCAGGATCTCGATCACATCAGCTACGAACGGATTCTCTCCGGTCCGGGTCTTTCTGTGCTCTATCGGTTTTTCCGGTCCCGGTCATCGGAGCGGGAACCGCAGTGGCTGACAGAAGCTCTCGTGGCGGGCAATCCGTCTGCCGTGATTTCCGCCGCAGGGCTCGAACGCCGCGACAGGGCCTGCATCGATGCGCTGGAGTTGTTCGTTTCACTCTACGGGGCGGAAGCAGGGAATCTGGCTCTCAAGATTTTCGCCGCCGGTGGTGTTTTCGTGGCGGGCGGCATTGCGCCGAAGATCATCGCGAAGATCCGGGAAGGGGCCTTCCTGGCCTCGTTTCTGGAGAAGGGGCGGCATCGCGGATTGCTCGAGCAAATGCCGCTCCGGGTGGTTCTGGATGAACACACGGCGTTGACGGGCGCGGCGCATTATGCCGCACTCCTTTCACGTCACTGATCCGGACGACGGAGGAACGCCGTGCTGCCATTTTTTTCCAAACGTGCTTGAAGCCTGATGCCCATCCTTGCCTCCATTGACGTTGGTTCGAACGCGATCCGGCTCGTCATCGGAAACGTGGACGCCGACATGCGTATGACCGTCCTCGAGAACATCCGCGAGTCGGTTCGCCTGGGCCAGGATGTCTTCACGCTGGGGAGCATCTCCGAGGAGGCGCTTGACCGGGCCTCCGAAGCCTTTCAGCGGTTCCGGACGGCTATCGACAGCCACGGTGCAAAATGGACAAAGGCAGTGGCAACGAGCGCGCTGCGCGAAGCGGTTAACACCGAACTCTTCATCGACCGGATCGCCCAGGTTTCGAATATTGACGTCGCCGTGATTGGAGCTGAAGAAGAGGCGCGCCTGATCCATCTGGCGGTACGGGAAAAGGTGAACCTGAAGGGGAAAGTTGCGATCCTTGTTGATATCGGCGGAGGGAGCACCGAGATCACTCTGGTAGCAGACGGCAGCATTATCGCCACGGAGAGCTTCAAGATGGGATCGGTGCGGCTGCTCCAGCTGCTGGAAGGGAAAAAGCACGGCGAGCGGCAGTTCAACCAGATGGTCCGGGAATACGTTGATGCAACGCAGAAGCGGATCAAGAAGGAAATTGGAAACCGGACGATCGATATCTGTGTCGGGACAGGCGGGAACATCGAAACGCTGGGCGACCTGCGCCGCGACTTCCTCCATAAGGAACGTGATTCCATCCTCCCTGCCGATGACCTGGACGACCTGGTGAAGAAGCTGCAGGGAATGACTTTTGAGGAGCGTATCCAGGAGCTCCGCCTCCGTCCTGACCGTGCCGATGTGATTGTCCCCGCGTCGATTATCCTCCAGAAGATTATCAAGCAGGCAGACGTGAAGGAGGTTGTCATTCCGCGCGTTGGATTGAAGGACGGACTGCTGATCGACATGGTGCAGGAGCTGTACGGAGAGAAAAAGCATCTCTACCGCGATCAGGTGATGGCGTCTGCTCTGCAGCTTGGACGGAAGTATCTTTTCGACGAGCAGCATGGAACGACAGTGGCGCGACTCGCAGTCCAGCTTTTCGATGAAACCCGGATCCTGCACAACCTCCCACTGGATCAGCGGCTGCTTCTGGAAGTCGCAGCCCTCCTTCACGATATCGGCAACTTCGTGAACATGCGCGACCACCACAAGCACACCTACTATCTCCTCACCGCGAGTCCGCTGATCGGACTCAGCCAGCAGCAGTCTGCTGTTGTCGCGAATGTTGCGCGGTATCACCGGAAGTCTGAGCCCAAGCCGCAGCACGACGCATACAGGGTCCTCCCGTCGAAGGAACGCGTCGTGGTCTCGAAACTGGCGGCTATCCTCCGCCTTGCCGACGCCATGGATAACCAGCATGCCGGGAAGGTTTCTTCGCTGACGGTGGAGTGGAAGAAGCCGCGGCTGACGCTGAGACTGAAGGGTGATGGTGATCTTCTCCTGGAGAAATGGGCGCTCGCGAAGAAGGCACCAATGTTTGAAGAGGTGTTCAGCGTGAAATGCACTATTGAGGATTGACCCGTGAAGATCCAACGACAGAGGCGTCGTCTCCGTGCCGGGTTGCGTCCGGGTGCCGGCTCCCTTCTGGCGGGCTCGCTCGATGATCGGTGGAGGACGTTTCTCCGGGAACTGACCCGGAATCGCCGGCGCTGCACGGAGCCCGGTATTCATGACCTGCGCGTGGCCACACGGCGACTGATCGCCACCCTGGATATGGCGGCGGCAGTGCTGCCCGGCGGGCGTATCCGGAAAATGCGGCGGGAGCTGAAGAAGCATCTGAAGGCGTTCAGCGATCTTCGGGACGTGCATGTGCAGCTGCTGGCCGTGCGGTCTATGCTCCGGGCATACCCGTCTCTCCGCCGTTTCCATGTTTCGCTGATAGCCCTGGAGCGGAAGCTGGTCCGTAACGCTGCGGCGGAAATCGCCAGGGTAAAAACCACCGTAATGCAGGATATCGTTCTGGAGTGGCAAAGCATGCTTCTCTCCTTTTTCCAGGAGGAGGCGGTTCAACGGGCGGGACGGGCTGTCCTCCTCGGCTCGGCAGGGGAGGCATTCGCGCGTGCCGTGGGATGCCTGCAATCCATCTCCCCCGCGGATGCGCGTTCCATTCACCGCTTCCGGGTGGCATTCAAGAAATTCCGCTACACTGTTGAGGCCGTTCAGCCGCTCCTGGATCGTGTGGGGAAAACCGAGCTAAGGGCAATGAATGCCTATCAAACCGCCATGGGGGAGATCCAGGACGCGGAGGTCCTGCTGGCCAGCATCCGCTCGTTCGCTCTTCGCAGGGGGCAGCCGACAGCCGTCTCCTTCCTGCCGGTCTACCGGGTTCTCACCACCCTGCGCCTGGCGCGGGTCGAGGCGTTTATGAAATCCGCCCACACCATGATGTCGTTCTGGCCATGAGACTCAGCTTGCTCCGCCACGGCATTGCTGTCGCACGAGGGACCCCGGGATACGCCCACGACGGCGAACGTCCCCTGACGAAGGAAGGGGAGAAGGAGATGCGGCGCATTGCGCGCGGCATGCAATCGATTGACCTTTCCTACGATCTTGTGCTGAGCAGCCCCTTCGTCCGGGCGCGCCGGACGGCCGAGATCGTTGCTGAGACATTTGGGATCGAGGAAAAACTCGCGCTCACCTCGCATCTCGAAACCGGTGGAGACCCCCGGCGCCTCGTTAAGGAAATCACCTCCCGCTCCAAAGGGCTCGACAGTGTCCTGCTCGTCGGCCATGAGCCGTATCTGAGCGGGCTGATCTCGGTCCTGCTTGGCGGGGATGAGCGGATAGCGGTCGTCTTGAAGAAAAGCGGGCTTTGCCAACTGCAGATCGAGAAGCTTGTGTACGGCCGTTGTGCGGAGCTGGAGTTCCTTCTCACTCCACGTCAGCTGAAGCAGATTCGTTAAATATCCCTTGCCGGTTGCGGGCATGAGGGATGTCGCATTCATCCACCATCAATCATCGGGAGATCACATGAAACACACGCTCGTGCGGCTTGCAGGAGTCGTTTGGGGCGTCGTCGCTGCGGTTGCGCCGGCGCAGTTGGTTGCGGGGAGTACAAGCAGAGAGACCATTGCGCCGAGCGCAGTCCGGACATGGGCCGAGATTGTTTCCGCCAATGCCCGATCGCTGATGTCTGTTGAATCGCAGCCACTGACGGTCGCGCGGCATCCGGTTCCCGGCCCCCGGCCGGTCAGTGCGTCGGGAGCGGACCAGGCTGCTCCGGCCTCACCACTCTCCACGACAGGATCAGCGCGCGAAACGGCTTTACCCCAGCAAGGACAGTCTCTCAGCCTTGCTCCGTTGCTCGATTTTGATGCAATTCCCGATAACAACAAATCCATTCCTCCCGACACTCATGGTTCAGTCGGCCCGTCCCACGTGATGACGACGCTGAATACCGAAGTCCGCATCCAGGATAAGACCGGTGGAGTGGTCAGCACCGTCGGGCTGAACGCGTTCTGGGCCTCCCTTGGCGGCAGGTGCTATGACCCTCGGGTTCACTATGATGCGTTCCACAGCCGATGGATCACAACATGCGCGGTAAACCCGGAGAGCCTGAACGCAAAGATCTACATGGCGATCAGCTCGACGACGGATCCCACTGGGGCTTGGACGTTCTATTCGTTCAATGCCAATGCGGGTGGGACGGATTCGACATGGGGTGACTATCCGGTTTTCGGGTTTAACAAGAAGTGGATTGCCATCACCGCGAATATGTTCAAAGTCAAGTCCAATACCTACAGCGGGCAGAAGATGTGGGTCGTGGACAAGGTCAGCGCCCTCGCCGGCAGATCCCTGGCTATGACGACGTTTCCCATAGGATTCGACCTTGTCGGGGGCGTCAAGGCCTTTACGATGGTCCCCTGCGTGACCTACGGCAGCGCCGACACACTCTACGTTGTGGACAACAGCACATATTTCGATAGTCGCGATACGACGTTTCTCGTCCGCCTGTCAAGGATTACAGGAACGGGAACGAGCCCGGCCTGGACGGTCGCGCCTGGATCGTCGTATCTCGGTGGCGGTGTGAGCACGGGTCTCTTCCGTGTGGTGAACAATTTCAGTTACAATATGCCGGATGCTGTGCAAAAGGGATCCCCGATTCTCATCGATGCCGGGGATACGAGGATGATGAATGCCGTCTTCCGCAACGGGAAGATCTGGTGCGCCCACGGCGGCAGCCTCCCCGCGAAAATCGCTCCCCCCTCCACAAGAGTGGCGGCGTTCTGGTACCAGATTGATCCGGTGGCCATGCCTTTTCCTATCGCCCAGTCCGGCGTGATTGACGGCGGAGATGGCACGTACGTCATGTTTCCCTCCATAGCGGCGAACTCCTCCAATGATGCCTGCATAGGCTTCTCGCGATCCGATGTATCACGTTACGCGGAGGCCGCCTATACAGGCCGCCGGTCGGGCGACCCGATCGGGACGTTGAAAGCGGTCCAGTTGATCAAGGCGGGAGAAAGCAGCTACTCGAAGTTTCTGAGCGGAAAGAAGAACCGTTGGGGCGATTACAGCAACACGAGCGTTGATCCGACAGATGACCGGACGTTCTGGACGATTCAGGAGTATGCAGGGACGAGCGTCGGCTCGGACAGCAATGGCGGGCGTTGGGGGACCCGATGGGCAAAGATTGATCCCGTGCTCAGCTTTCCGACCGGCGTGGCAAGCCAGGGGACAGTTCCGCAGCGGACTGGCCTGGACCAGAACTATCCAAATCCATTCAATCCGTCTACGACGCTGGCCTATCAGCTTTCCGTACCGGGGTATGTGAGTCTGATCGTCTACGATCTCCTCGGGCGTCCGGTGGCGGAGCTTGAGAGTGGATATCGTCAGGCGGGCTCCTTCACATCGACGTGGGATGCTTCAAGGGTTGCCAGCGGAATCTATTACGCACGCTTCACCGTAACTGACAACCGTGGGGAGTTGAAGTTCAGCAAAAGTAACGGGATGGTACTGATGAAGTAACCAGGCCGATGCAGCAGAAAGCCCACCGCCGAGGCAGAGGCGGTGGGCTTTTTTGTGGTGCGGGCTTGTGTTGATTTTCGGGGGGTATTTTCTTAGATTTTTTCTTGGATCTTTCTTGGTTTTTGGAACGTTTCTCGGGATTCCGGAGGAAGCATGACGTACGACATCAAAGCGATCAACGAAAAGATCCAGCGGGAGAGCGCGTTCATCGACGTGCTCCAGCTGGAGATGGGTAAAGTCATTGTCGGGCAGAAGGCCATGGTTGAGCGGCTGCTGATTGGCTTGCTCTGCAACGGCCACATCCTGCTGGAGGGGGTGCCGGGTCTTGCCAAGACTCTTGCCGTGAAAACGCTTGCGGCCGCCGTCCAGGCGAAATTCCAGCGGATACAGTTCACGCCCGATCTTCTTCCGGCCGACCTCGTCGGGACGATGATCTACAACCAGAAGGACGGGTCGTTCCAGACCAAGAAAGGCCCGGTGTTCGCCAACTTCATCCTCGCTGATGAAATTAACCGTTCTCCGGCGAAGGTCCAGAGCGCCCTCCTGGAAGCGATGCAGGAACGCCAGGTGACGATCGGTGAGCAGACGTTCAAGCTGCCGGAACCGTTCCTCGTGCTTGCCACACAAAACCCGATCGAGCAGGAAGGGACGTACCCGCTTCCCGAGGCCCAGCTCGACCGATTCATGCTGAAGGTCAAGATCGGGTACCCGACGAAAGAAGAGGAAATGCAGATCATGCGCGCGAACGTGAACGGCCAGGAAAAGACCGTGAACAATGTAGTGACGACCGCTGAAATCCTGAAGGCGCGGAGTGCTATCGGAGAGATCTACATGGATGAGAAGATCGAGCGGTACATTCTCGACATTGTCTTTGCGACGCGGAACCCCAAGCAGTACAACCTGGCGAACCTTGCGCAGCTGATCAGCTACGGCGCGTCCCCCCGAGCGTCGATCAACCTTGCACTCGGCGCCAAGGCGTACGCGTTCACCAAGCGGCGCGGGTATGTCATCCCCGAGGACGTCCGCGCTGTCAGTCTCGATGTCCTCCGCCATCGCGTGGCGGTGACGTACGAGGCCGAGGCAGAAGAGGTCACTTCGGAGCAGGTTGTGCAGGAGGTCCTCAACAAGATCGAAGTTCCCTGAACCCACCGGTGCGCCGTGGAAACTCGCGAGCTTCTCAAGAAAGTCCGGCAAATTGAGATCAAGACCCGGGGGGTAGTCAATCAGATTTTCTCGGGGGAGTACCACAGCGTCTTAAAAAAACGCGGGATGGAATTCTCCGAGGTCCGCGAATACCAGTACGGAGACGACATCCGGAGTATCGACTGGAACGTGTCGGCCCGGTTCAATCACCCCTTCGTGAAGATCTTTGAGGAGGAGCGGGAGCTCACCGTCATGCTGGTCGTGGATTTCAGCAGGTCGGGTCAGTTTGGTTCGGCCACCTCGCTGAAAAACGAGATTGCGGCGGAGATCTGCGCCGTGCTGGCGTTCTCCGCGATCAAGAATAATGACAAGGTCGGACTGGTTCTCTTCACGGACCGGATTGAGAAATTCGTGCCTCCCAAGAAAGGCCGGGCACATATCCTTCGGATCATCCGTGAGTTGATTTCGTTTGATCCAACGGGGAAGCGCACGAACATCCGGCAGGCGCTCGAATACTTCAACCATGTGACCAAGAAGCGGTCGATCGCCTTCGTCATCTCGGACTTCATTGACACCGGATACGACCAGATACTCCGGGTCATCAGCAAAAAGCATGACGTGATCGCGGTGGAGATCAGCGATCCGCGCGAAGAGACGCTGCCGGATTCCGGGATCATCAAGCTTCGCGATGCGGAGACGGATGAGGAGCGTTGGATCGACACAGGGAGCGTGGTGATCCGGAAGGAATTTGCCAGATACTGGCAGGC